>JAABQX010000010.1 GCA_011391215.1 Rhodocyclaceae bacterium | reverse complement strand
GGGAAAGCGATCAGCCTTGAAGAAAAGCCCAGCCAACCGAAATCGAATTACGCCGTCACTGGTCTCTACTTCTACGACGCTGATGTCGTGGCCATCGCCAAGGCCCTCAAGCCCTCGCCGCGCGGCGAACTGGAAATCACCGACCTCAACCGGATATACCTGGAGCAGGGCCGGCTCGACGTCGAAATCATGGGACGCGGCTATGCCTGGCTGGATACCGGCACCCACGAATCGCTGCTCGAAGCCAGCCAGTTCATCGCCACGCTGGAAAAGCGCCAGGGCCTCAAGGTGGCCTGTCCCGAAGAACTCGCCTGGCGTCAGGGTTGGATCGATACCGAGCAGCTCAGAGCGCTCGCCCAGCCACTGGCCAAGAACGGCTATGGGCAATACTTGCAGCGCCTCCTGGCTGAAAAGGTGCTGACATGAACGTGACCCCGACCGCCCTGGCCGACGTCTGGTTGATCGAGCCCAAGGTTTTCGGCGATGCACGTGGCTTCTTCTTCGAAAGCTACAACCGCCAGACATTCAACGCCGCCACCGGCCTGGATGTTGATTTCGTACAGGATAATCACTCGAAAAGTACCCGGGGTGTCCTGCGCGGGCTGCACTACCAGTTGCCGCCCAGGGCGCAGGGCAAGCTGGTGCGTGTGGTGCAGGGGGAGGTGTTCGATGTGGCGGTGGATATCCGCAAGAGTTCGCCCACATTCGGGCGCTGGGTGGGCGATATCCTGTCGGCCGAGAACAAGCGGCAACTGTGGATTCCCCCCGGTTTCGCCCATGGTTTCGTCACGCTTTCCGACACAGCGGAGTTTCTCTACAAGACCACCGACACCTATGCGCCGGCATGCGAGCGCTGTATCCGCTGGGATGATCCGGCGCTCGGCATCGACTGGCGGCTGGATGCAGCGCCGCTGATTTCGGCCAAGGATGCGGTGGGCAGTGCGTTTGCGGATGCTGAAGTGTTCGATTGAAGGCGCAGCTCAGCTAGTACAAGTTCAGCTAGTACAATCTGCGTTGCACCGCAACACCATTGCGGTAATCAACTACTCGAATTTCCATGGCCCGGATTTCCATTTACGACTCCACGCTGCGCGACGGCGCCCAGGCGCAGGGTATCTCCTATTCCGTCGAGGACAAGCTCAAGATCGTTGAGCGGCTGGATGCCCTTGGCGTGAGCTATATCGAGGCCGGCAACCCGGGCTCGAATCCGAAGGACCTGGAGTTCTTCGCCCGCGCCGCGAACCTGCAGCTCGACCATGCCCGCATCATCGCCTTCGGGGCCACACGCAAGGTGGGTATTCGCGTCCCGGAAGATGCCGGTCTGCAATCGCTGCTCAAGGCTGGCACGTCGGCCATTGCCATCTTCGGCAAGAGTTGGGATTACCAGGTGCTGGAAATCCTGCGCACCACGCTCGATGAAAACTTGCACATGATTTCCGACACCGTGCGTTATCTCAAGCAGCATGGCAAGGAAGTGGTCTTCGATGCCGAGCACTTCTTCGATGGTTACAAGGACAATGCCGAATATGCGCTGAAATCGCTCGCGGCTGCGGCAGAGGCGGGGGCGGACAGCCTTGCACTCTGCGATACCAATGGCGGCAGTTTTCCCGATGAGATTTTCGAGATTACCCGCATCGTCTGCGCACAGTTTCCCGATACAACGGTCGGTATCCATTGCCATAATGACAGCGAAATGGCGGTGGCAAATTCCATCCGTGCGGTGCAGGCCGGGGCGACGCAGGTGCAGGGCACGATCAACGGGCTGGGCGAACGCTGCGGCAATGCCAATCTTTGCTCGATCATTCCCAACCTGCAGTTGAAGCTGGGACTGGAGTGCATTCCCGCCGCCGCGATGCGCAACCTGACGTCGGTGGCACGCTCGGTGAGCGAAATTGCCAACCTGCCGCTGAATGAAAAAGCGCCTTATGTCGGCGGCCATGCCTTCGCCCATAAGGGCGGCATGCACATCGATGCGGTCGTCAAGAACCCGATTTCCTATGAGCACATCAATCCGGAACTGGTCGGCAACAGTCGGCGCGTGCTGATGTCCGAGGTGGCGGGGCGCAGCACGCTGCTGGCGCGTATCAACGCCATCGACCCGAACCTGACCAAGGATTCGCCCGAGACGCGCAAGATCATCGACAAGCTCAAGGAACTCGAACACGAGGGCTACCAGTTCGAGGCGGCGGAAAGCTCCTTCGATCTGGTGGTGCGCAAGATGCTCGGCCGCTACACACCGTTCTTTGAACTGGTCGAATTCAAGGTCATCACCAACGAGCCGGCGGTAAATGACGTGAATTCGTCGGTGATCATCAAGGTGCGCGTGGGCGATCAGGAGGTACTCACCGTTGCCGAAGGCGATGGCCCGGTCAACGCGCTCGACAAGGCGGTGCGCAAGGCGCTGGAGCGCCTTTACCCGGCCATCGGCGAAATCCGCCTTACCGACTACAAGGTGCGCGTGCTAGATTCCGACAAGGCCTCGGCGGCCAAGGTGCGCGTGCTGATCGAGTCGAGCGACGGCCTCGATAATTGGACGACCATTGGCGTATCCACCGATATCATCAATGCTTCCTGGCAGGCGCTGGTCGATGCCATGGACGTCAAGCTGCTGCGCGATCAGGAACGTCACTAGAACAACCGCAACAACATCACTCGCAAGGAAGAACCATGGCTGGCAAGACTTTATACGACAAACTCTGGGATTCCCACGTCGTCCGCGAAGAAAACGACGGCACCTGCCTGATCTACATCGACCGCCACCTGATGCACGAGGTGACGAGTCCGCAGGCTTTTGAAGGCATGCGCCTGGCCGGTCGCCGGCCGTGGCGGAGCACTTCCATCGTTGCCAACCCGGATCACAATACGCCGACCGACCACTGGGACGAGGGCATCAAGGATCCGATCTCGCGCCTGCAAGTTGAAACGCTGGATGCCAACATCAAGGACTTCGGTGCGCTGGTGTATTTCCCGTTCAAGCATGCCAACCAGGGCATCATTCACGTCATCGGCCCGGAAAACGGCACGACGCTGCCGGGCATGACCGTCGTCTGCGGCGATAGCCATACCTCGACGCACGGTGCCTTCGGGGCGCTGGCGCACGGTATCGGTACCTCCGAGGTCGAGCATGTGCTGGCGACGCAAACGTTGGTGGCCAAGCGATCCAGTCGAATGCTGATCAAGGTGGATGGAAAAGTCGGCGCTGGCGTGACGGCGAAAGACATCGCGCTGGCCATCATCGGCAAGATCGGCACCGCCGGCGGCACCGGCTACGCCATCGAATTCGGCGGTGAGGCGATCCGTGCGTTGTCCATAGAAGGTCGTATGACCCTATGCAACATGGCCATCGAGGGCGGCGCCCGCGCCGGCCTGGTGGCGCCTGACGAGAAAACCATTGAATATCTGAAGGGCCGCCAGTTTGCCCCGAAGGGTGCCGATTGGGACAAGGCCATCGCCTATTGGCGAACATTGACGTCGGATGCCGACGCGCAATTCGACACCGTGATCGAGCTGGATGCTGCCGCGATCGAACCGCAGGTGACCTGGGGAACCTCTCCCGAGCAGGTGCTGTCGATTGGTGCGCGTGTGCCGAACCCTGCCAATGAGCCCGATCCGCAGAAGCGCGCCGGTATCGAGCGGGCGCTGCAATACATGGGCCTTGTCGCAGATACGCCGATCAGCAAAATCAAGCTCGACAAGGTATTCATCGGCAGTTGTACCAACTCGCGTATCGAGGATTTGCGCGCCGCCGCGGCCGTTGCCAAGGGCAAGCAGAAGGCGGCCAGCGTTCAGCAGGTGCTGATCGTACCGGGTTCAGGCCAGGTCAAGCGCCAGGCCGAGGCCGAAGGGCTGGACAAAGTATTCATTGCCGCTGGTTTTGAATGGCGCGAGCCAGGCTGCTCGATGTGCCTGGCGATGAACGCCGACCGACTGGAACCGGGTGAGCGTTGCGCTTCAACCTCCAACCGCAACTTCGAGGGACGCCAAGGCAATGGTGGCCGTACCCATCTGGTCAGTCCGGAAATGGCTGCTGCCGCCGCCATCGCTGGCCATTTTGTCGACATCAGGAACTTCTGACATGAAAGCATTCACCACACTCAACGGCCTGGTCTGCCCTCTCGACCGCGCCAACGTCGATACCGACGCGATTATTCCCAAGCAATTTCTCAAATCGATCAAACGTTCGGGCTTTGGCCCCTACCTGTTTGACGAGTGGCGCTATACCGACCAAGGCGAGCCGGGCATGGATTGCACGAACCGGCCGCTTAAAAAGGATTTCGTTCTCAACCAGTCGCGCTATCGGGGTGCGGAGATCTTGCTGGCCCGCGATAACTTTGGCTGTGGCTCGAGCCGCGAGCATGCCCCTTGGGCGATAGAAGATTATGGCTTCCGCGCCATCATCGCCCCTTCGTTCGCCGATATCTTCTTTTCCAATTGCTACAAGAATGGTGTCCTACCCATCGTTGCGTCGGCCGCCATCGTTGATCAGTTGTTCCGCGAGTGTGCCGCCACGCAAGGCTACCGCCTGCGGGTTGACCTGGAGACGCAGACGGTGCGGAATCCTGCCGGCGAGTGGTTCAGCTTCGACATCACGCCGCACCGCAAGCATTGCATGTTGAAGGGTTTGGACGAGATCGGCCTGACGCTGCAGCATGCCGGGGAAATCAAGGCTTTCGAGGCGAAACACCAGGAAGCACAACCTTGGCTGTTCGCCTGACCATCACCACGCAGAAGTCGCCAACACCTCAGGCTTTTTCGTCGTCATCCTGCGCCCAGACCCGCTGCCAGGGCAGACGACTCATCTGCAGCAGGTTGAGTTGCGCGTAGTCCCGGACACGAAAGCCGAACTGGGTGGTGTTCCGATGCCTGAATTTCCGCATCAGCTCGCCGGTGGGGGAGATGATACTCAGGACAGCGCGAGGTGCCGAGACGGCGCTCACCCAGCGATGGACCAGTGCGGTCTCGCGATTGGCAAGACGGATCAAGGTGCCGGGCGGATAGGCGCCCATGAGTTTTTTCAGGGCGAGAAACACGGTGTGATCGAGGTGTCCCCTAGCCACATCCATCATCTCGCGTAATGCGAGTCGCGGCGGCTTCCGGCCTCTGCCTGATGGATGCAGCGCCATGGCACACCAGGTGTCGGCAACGCGCAAGACGCGTGCTTCCGGTATGATTTCCTCGCCCTTCAGCGCCAGAGGGTAGCCGCTGCCATCGAGGTTCTCATGGTGCTGCTCGACCGCGCTGATCCAGCGCAAATCGGTGCCGGGAGACTGGGCAAGCAGATCGGCCGACAAGCAGGGGTGGCGGTGCACACTCATTTGTTGATATTCGCTCAGGCGGCCGCGGATACCCGCCCAGTCATCATGATTGGACAGCAGGGAAAGGTTCATGGTCATGGCGGCCCGCACCAGGGTGACCTGGCGTCCGGCATTCCAGCCCAGCGTGCTGCCGAGCATGAGCGCGACAATGGCGACGGCAAAGGAATGCCGGGTCGCATAACTGCCCCCGGCAAGATAGGGTGCCATGCAAACACAGACATCCGAATGGGCGTCACAGAGTTCGGCAAGATCGTCGGCCAGGAGTTTCAACTCGCATACATCTTCGATGGTGCAAGACCAGCGCTCTGTCAGCTCGCCATATCGGGAAAAGAGGGTCTGGAGAAGGGGTAGGGCGCCGGCCTCATCCCGCTCTGCATCACGTTGTGCCCTGAAAAATGACTTGGCAAGCAAGGTTTCCACATTACTGTTGAGGCGGCTGCCCTGTTTCGACAGCAATATGCCGTTGCTGCTGTACAGGTCGAAAGGCAGCGGCCCTTGCAGTAATTCAGGGGATAAGCGGCAGGGTTGCAGTGCGAGCGAGTTTTCCATGGTGCCGACTCCGGATGGATCGAGAGTTAGCTTCATGCAATAAGCTTGCCATTCCATTTTGGGTTGTCATGACAAGAAAAACTGCCGATTCAAGGGCTGAAACTCACCGGAAATACTGGCAAGCAGGCAAATATTGCCGTTGGCAATTTCGTATAATGTCCGGCAATACTGATCGAAGGCGAACTGCGGTTCGCCTTTTTACTTCGAAAGCGCGCTCATGTTTGATTTTGTCCGCAACAGCAAAAAAATAATTCAGTTCGTCCTGGCGCTCATCATCCTGCCATTCGCTCTATGGGGTGTCGAATCCTATGTGAGTAACACGGGCGGGGCGGACGAGATTGCCAACGTGGGTGGCACGCCGATTGTCGCCGGCCAGTTTCAGCAGGCCTTGCGCGAACAGCAGGATCGTTTGCGCCCCCAGCTCGGCGGCAATAACCAGGAGTTGCTCGAAAGTCCGCAGCTGCGGCGTGGCGTTTTGGAGGAACTCATTAACCAACGCTTGTTGGCGCTGCATGCCAACAAGTCGAAGCTAATGGTGAGCGACGAGGCTTTGATAGGCTTCATCTCTTCGGTGCCGTCCTTGCAGGAAAACGGCAAGTTCTCTCGCGAACGCTACCAGGCGCTGGTGGCTGCACAGGGCATGAGCACCGAGATGTTTGAAGCCCAGGTGAGGCAGGATCTGCTGTTGCAGCAGGCGATGATGGCCGTCGGCAATGCGGCCGTGAGTGGCCATGTTCCCACTGAGCGCTGGCTGGCGGCGCAACTTGAAGAGCGGGAAATCAGCGAGGCGGTGGTGCGTGCCGAGCAGTTTGCCAGTGCAGTCAAACCTGATGCTGCTGCAATCCAGCGCTTCTACGAGGAAAATCGTGCACGCTTCGAAGTACCCGAGCAGGTTCGGGTGGAGTATCTGACCTTGAGCCAGGAAAAGATGATCGAGGCAGCAAAGGTCGGCGACGAGGAAATCAAGGCCTGGTATCAGTCGAATGAGGCGCGTTACAAACAGCCGGAGCAGCGGCAGGCGAGTCATATCCTGATTCGTGCCGACAAGAACGCGCCGGATGCCGATGTCAAGGCAGCGCAGGCAAAGGCCGAGCAGATTCTTGCTCAGTTGAAGGCGGCCCCGGGAGATTTCGCCAAGCTGGCGAAACAGCATTCGCAAGACCCTGGTTCAGGTGAAAAAGGCGGGGATCTCGGTTACTTCGGGCGCGGCATGATGGTGAAGCCGTTCGAAGAGGCTGCGTACAGTTTGAAAGAAAACCAGATTTCCGAGGTGGTGCGCTCCGATTTCGGTTTTCATCTGATCAAGCTGACCGGAGTACGGCCCGAGCAAGTGCGTCCGCTGAATGAGGTGCGCGGTGAAATTGTTGCTGAACTGAAGCGCCAGTCCGGGGCTAAACAGTTTGCCGCAGCGGCGGAGGAATTCGGCAATATCGTCTATGAGCAGGCCGATAGTCTCAAGCCGGCGGCGGAGAAATACGGGCTGGGTGTGCAGATTTCGGAGTGGCTTGCCAAGAGCGGGCAAGCGGCGGCGCCCTTCACAAATCCCAAGTTGTTGCAGGCGATCTTCAGTGATGACGCACTGAAGAACAAGCGCAACACGACAGCGATCGACGTTGGCAACAATACGCTGGTATCGGCGCGCGTAACCGATCACCGCCCCGCTGCTCTTGAACCGCTGGAGGCGGTTTCCGGCATGATCGAAAAAGTGCTGGTGCGCGAGGCGGCCATTGCCAAGGCATCTGCGACCGGGCAAGCCGATCTGGAAAAATTGAACAAGGGCGAGAAGCTCAATTTGGCGTGGAGCGCAACGCGTTCGGTCAGTCGCCAGCATGCCCCGAACCTCTCCCCCGAGGCGCGTAACGCCATCTTCGCCGCACCTGCGACGAGTCTGCCGGCTTATGTCGGGGCGAAAGCACCCGCAGGATTTGCCTTGTATCGTATCGACAAAGTCAAGCCCTATGACAGTTCATCGGGTGCCGAGGCGGTTGCCCGTAGCCAGGCTTTGCGCCAGCAATATGGCCAGGTGGTTGCCCAGGAGGATCTGGTCGCCTGGCTCGCTACCTTGCGCCAGCACTATCCCGTAAAAATCAACGCGGACGCGCTGGAACGCAAGTAATAACGAGGTTTTAGAAAAGTCGGCACTGGCGGGACGGCTCCCGCCGCGCATATCCGCGAATTACTCGGGCAGGGGATCGGCGTTGCCCATCGCGACATTGTGCGTGCCGCCATCGACATAGATAACCTCACCGGTAATGCCGCTCGACAGGTCAGAAAGCAGAAAGGCCGTGGCATTGCCGACTTCGTCGATAGAGACGTTGCGGCGCAACGGGGCGTGGTGGGCGTTATAGGCCAGCAGTTTGCCAAAATTGCCGATGCCGGATGCGGCCAGCGTCTTGATCGGACCGGCGGAAACCGCATTGGCGCGGATGCCCTGCGGGCCCAGGCTGAACGCCAGGTAGCGAGTGGCAGCTTCAAGGCTCGCCTTTGCCAATCCCATCGTGTTGTAGTTGGGCATGGTGCGCTCGGCACCGAGATAGGACAGACACACCAGCGAGGGATTGTTGCCTTTGAGGAGTAGCGGGCGGGCTGCCTTGGCCAGTGCCGGAAAACTGTAGGACGAGATCTCGTGGGCGATGCGGAAGGATTCACGCGAGATGCCATCGAGAAAGTCGCCTTCAATCGATTCGGTGGGTGCATAAGCGATCGAATGTACCAGCCCGTCGAGGCCTTCCCAGCGTTCACTCAGCTTGGCAAATGCATCGTCGATCTGGGCATCGTCGGCGACATCGAGTGGAAATATCAGGTCGCTGCCGAATTCACTGGCGAACTTGTTGATCCGGTCAAGAAAGCGTTCATTCTGATAGGTGAAAGCGAGTTGCGCACCTTCGCGGTGACAGGCCCGGGCGATTCCATAAGCAATGGATCGGTTGGACAAGAGGCCGGTGATAAGAATCCGTTTTCCGGCAAGAAATCCCATGATAAATCCTCCCAATGCGAGCGCCGGATTATAGCCGCGATTGCATTACACTTTCCGCCATGCGCCTATTGTTAAATTTACTGGTAATTTTCCTGCTGACCGGCTGCGGTGTTGCGTGGAACGATCCTTATCCGGCAACGGATCGGGGCCACAACATCCTCTATACGGCCTTTACGGAGCGACCGAAGCATCTTGACCCCGTGCAATCCTACAGCGAGGACGAGATGACGTTTACGGCGCAGATTTACGAACCACCTCTGCAGTATCACTACCTGCGGCGTCCCTACGAACTGATTCCCGCGACTGCCGTCGCAGTTCCTCTACCGCGCTATCTCGATGCGCAAGGCAAGTCTCTGCCGCCGACAACGCCGGCGGCGCGTATTGCCTTCACCGATTATGTGATCGAGATCAAGCCGAACATCCGCTATCAGCCGCATCCGGCTTTTGCTCGCACGCCTGAGGGCCACTACATCTATCACGCACTTAACGCGGACGAATTGGCCAAAAGACATGTGTTGGCCGATTTTTTGCAAAACGATACCCGCGAATTGACAGCGCAGGACTACGTGTATGGCATCAAGCGCCTGGCTCACCCCAAGCTGCATTCACCGATTCTGGGGTTGATGGGCGAGTACATCGTTGGTCTGCCTGAGCTGGCAAAGTCTTTACAAAACTCGGTGCCGGCGGAACGGCACGCCGATGGCTGGCTGGATTTGCGTGCGCATTCCCTTGCCGGTGTCGAGGTGCTCGACCGTTACCGCTATCGGATCCGCATCAAGGGGAAATATCCGCAGTTTGTCTATTGGCTGACCATGCCGTTTTTTGCGCCGATGCCTTGGGAAGCCGACAAATTTCACAGCCAGTCGGGCATGGCGGAAAAAAATCTGACGCTCGACTGGTATCCGGTCGGGACAGGTCCTTACATGCTCACGGAAAATAATCCGAATGCCCGCATGGTGCTGGCACGTAATCCGCATTTTCGCGGGGAAACTTACCCCTGCGCGGGCGATGCGGAAGATCGTCAGGCCGGTTTTCTCGGCGATTGTGGCCAGCCCATGCCCTTTATCGACAAGGTAGTGTTTACGCGCGAGAAGGAGCAGATTCCCTACTGGAACAAGTTCCTGCAAGGCTATTATGATTCCTCCGGCATCTCCTCGGATTCCTTCGATCAGGCCGTGCAGGTAGGTTCGGGTGGCGAGATTTCGCTGACTGCCGATATGCAGACACAAGGCATCCAGCTGTCGACTTCAGTGGCCACTTCAACGTTCTACATGGGCTTCAACATGCTCGACCCAGTGGTCGGCGGAACTTCAGAGGCGGCGCGCAAACTGCGGCAGGCGCTTGCCATCACCATCGATCAGGAAGAATTTGTCTCCATTTTCCAGAATGGGCGCGGTATTCCTGCGCAGGGGCCGATTCCGCCGGGAATTTTCGGCTATCGCCCAGGCCGTGAGGGTGTCAATCCGGTTATTTATGACTGGACTGAAAATGGCCCGCGCCGCAAGGATGTTGCAATAGCACGGCGCCTGCTGGCCGAGGCCGGTTGGCCGGATGGCCGGGACGCAAAGACAGGCGAGCCGCTGGTCATCTATCTGGACACGACGGCGACGGGGGTCGGCGCCAAGACCCGCATCGACTGGCTGAACAAACAGTTTCAGAAGATTGATGTGCAACTGGTGGTGCGCAGCACCGACTACAACCGGTTTCAGGAAAAAGTGCGCAAGGGCGCGGTGCAGCTATTTTATTTTGGCTGGAATGCCGACTATCCCGACCCGGAAAATTTCCTGTTCCTGCTGTATGGCCCGCAGGGCAAGGTAAAACATCAGGGGGAGAATGCTGCCAACTATGCCAATCCCAAATACGACCGCTTGTTCGAGCAGATGCGGGCGATGGAGAGTGGGCCGGAGCGGCAGGAATTGATTGATCGCATGCTGGCGATTCTGCAACAGGACACCCCGTGGGTCTGGGGTTACCACCCGAAGGATTACAGCCTGCGCCACAGTTGGCTGAAAAACCGCAAGCCCACCAAGGTAGGTAACAACACGCTCAAGTATCAGCGCATCGATGTCGCCACGCGCCAAAGCTTGCGTGACCGCTGGAACCCGCCAGTCATCTGGCCGCTGGCTTTGGCTGCTGCGTTGCTGGTGTTGCTGTCATTGCCGGCGATGCTGAGTCACCGCCGCCGCGAGGCAGCCACCGTGCACTGATCCTCTCAGGCCGGACGTACCGCGCGCATCAGGTAGTTGACGCTGGTGTCGTCGCCCAACCGGTAGGATTGCGTCAGCGGGTTGTAACTCATGCCAATGATCTCGGCCACATCAAGGCCGGCTTCACGGGCAAAACGTGCAAGTTCCGCCGGGCGGAGAAACTTGGCGTAATCGTGGGTACCTTTGGGCAGCATGTTGAGAATGTATTCCGCGCCAATCACCGCAAACAAATAGGCCTTGGGATTGCGGTTGATGGTGGAAAAGAACACTTGTCCACCCGGTTTCACCAGGCTTGCGCAGGCGGCGATGGTGCTGGCCGGGTCGGGGACGTGCTCCAGCATTTCGAGGCAGGTAACGGCATCAAAACTGGCTGGGGCTTCGGCCGCCAGGGCTTCGGCGGCGATCAGGCGGTAATCGACGTTACGACCACTCTCCAATAAATGCAGGCGTGCAACGCCGAGCGCATTCTCGGAAAGGTCAATGCCGGTCACATTGGCGTCGCAGGCTGCCATGCCCTCCGATAGTAGCCCGCCGCCGCAGCCGACATCCAGCACGCGCTTGCCGGCGAGTCTGACACAGCGGTCTATCCAGCCAAGCCGCAACGGATTGATATCGTGCAGAGGCTTGAATTCCGCATGAGGGTCCCACCAGCGGTGAGCCAGGTCGCTGAATTTGGCAACTTCCTGCGGGTCGACATTGGCAGAGGTATTCATCATTCGCTTCCGGAAAAGGAAAAGCCCTGCAGTGCAGGGCTTTTTGTGGTGCAGAAAAGACTGGATTACATCTTCGTGCCGATGATTTCGATATCGACGCGACGATCGGGCTGCAGGCAGTCGATCAGTTTCTTGGACTTGACTTCGCTCTTGCCGCAGGTGTCGCCGGTCTTGGGCTGTGTTTCGCCCTTGCCTTCGGCGTAGACACGGTTGGCTTCGACACCCTTGCTCACCAGGTAAGCCTTGACAGAGGCGGAGCGCTGCTCGGAGAGCTTCTGGTTGTAAGCGTCTTTGCCGATGCGGTCGGCGTGGCCGACGGCGATGATGACTTCGAGCTTGATGCTCTTGATCTTGCTGGCAACATCGTCAAGCTTGGCTTTGCCTTCGGGGCGGAGGTCGGCCTTGTTGAAATCGAACAGGGCATCGGCGGCCAGAGTCACCTTCTCGGCGGCGGGCTTTGGAGCAGCAGCGGGAGCAGCAGCGGGGGCAGCAGGTGCGGGGGGCTCACACTTGGCCTTGGGCATCAGATCCTTGTCGCACTCGCAACCGATCGGGAACTGGCCATACATGACGCTCTCGGCAGCAGCCGGGGTCCAGTAGCCGGTACGCCAGCATAGGCCGAAACCGCTCTTGGCGACCAAACCACGCTGGTCAATGACGTAAGGGACAACATCACCAGCTTTGGCAACTACAGCGTTTTGGGCGAAAGCAGCACCGCCGATGCTAGCCAGCGTAGCAGCCAGCAGAATATTTTTGGAAACGATTTTCATGATGTTGTATTTCCTTTAGTAATAAAGTTGAAGATTTTGCAGGGGCTAAACGGTTAAGTCCGGTTGAGTCAGTCTGAAATTAATCTAAATCTCGTTGTCGAGGTTACTACATGCTTGGTGACAGGTTATATGGCAGTTCGAATTCTATATCGATAAATAATAGACATTACTGGAAAAACAAACCGACTAACGCTGATTAGATAGAGCATTTTGCCACAACTCAGTCCTCATCAGCAATGCACATGTATCGAGATCAACAGGTGTTTTGTTGTTTATTCGCAACCTTCCGGCAACCCAGACATGGCTGACCTGTTCGCGCCCGGCGACATAGACCAGATGGGATAAGGGATCGTAGCAGGGCTGGAGATCCCATTCGTCAAGTTTTACCGCCACGAGATCGGCAGCCTTGCCCGGTACAAGGGAGCCAATTAGCCGATCCATGCCGAGCGCACGGGCACCTTCCAGTGTCGCCATTTTGAGCACCTGATGGGCCGGCAGTGCAGCGGCCTCTCGGCATGCCAGCTTTCCCAGCAAGGCGGCCTGACGCATTTCCTGAAACATGTCCAGCCGGTTGTTGCTGGCGGCACCGTCGCTGCCCAAGCCTACACCAATACCATGCTCGAGCAATGTGCCGATGGAAGCGATGCCGCTCGCCAGTTTCATGTTCGAGGTCGGGCAATGGGCTACATGGCAGCCTTGTGTCGCCAGCAGGCCGATTTCGTCCATGTCGAGATGGACGGCATGGACGGCGATCAGCCCGGGTCCGAGCAGCCCCAGGCGGCGCAAACGCTCCAGCGGTCGCACGCCATGCTCTTTCAGGCTGTTATCAATTTCATCCTGGGTTTCATGCAGGTGGATATGGATAGGAAGATCGAGCTGATCGGCAATCGTCGCGATGCGCTCGAAGGTGGTATCGGCGACGGTGTAGGGCGCGTGCGGGGCCAGGCAGAAGGATAGCAGCGGCTCATCCAGCAGAGCGTCCCTGGTTGCCAGTCCTTTGCTCAAGTAATCTTCGGCACCGCTGCCATAGATGCTGGGAAACTCGAAGACCGTGATGCCGAGCGCAGCGCGCATGCCTGCGGCCAGAGCGGCATCGGCAGCCGCTAGCGGAAAAAAATACATGTCGTTGAAGCAGGTGACACCTCCCCGCAGCATTTCCCAGCAGGCCAGCAAGGTGCCGTCGCGCACGAAGTCGGCTGATATATGGCGGCTTTCCGCCGGCCAGATGCGCTCCTGCAGCCAGCGCATCAGCGGCATGTCGTCGGCGTAGCCGCGAAACAGGCTCATGGCAGCGTGTGTATGGAGATTGACAAGACCCGGCAGCAGCACATGATCTGTCAGCTGCCAATGCTCTTTGCCGCGATAACGTGCTGCTACATCACCTGAGGGCAGTAAATCAAGAATGTATCCACTCTGAATAATCAGGCTGTGATTTTCGAGAACCACATTGTCTGGTTCGATGGGGATGATCCAGCGCGCATCGATGATCTGATCGATTTCGCGAATGGTTGCCTCTGGCGCAGGGATAGTTTGGTTAGACATTGGCAGGACAAAAAGTGACTTATCGACAGTACCTTAGCTTAAACGAAAGCTTGTTGGGCGAGGGCGGTCTGGCAGTCTTGTCATGTTAGAATCTTCCGCTTTTCAATAAGCCCTTCTTTCGCCGGGGCGGTGACTTACATGACCTCTGCTTTTGCCAAGGAAACCCTGCCGGTCAGCCTCGAAGAGGAAATGCGCCATTCCTATCTCGATTACGCCATGAGCGTAATCGTCGGGCGGGCGCTGCCGGATGCCCGTGATGGCCTTAAACCTGTGCATCGCCGCGTGCTGTTCGCCATGCATGAGTTGAACAACGATTGGAACCGGGCTTACAAGAAGTCGGCGCGTATTGTCGGTGATGTCATCGGTAAGTACCACCCGCACGGCGATACGGCCGTCTACGACACGATCGTGCGCATGGCGCAGAATTTTTCGCTGCGCTACATGCTGGTCGATGGCCAGGGTAACTTCGGTTCGGTGGATGGCGACAATGCTGCCGCGATGCGGTATACGGAAATTCGCATGGCGCGCATTGGCCACGAATTGCTGGCCGACATCGACAAGGAAACGGTTGACTTCGGGCCGAACTATGACGGCTCGGAGCATGAACCACTGGTCATGCCGGCGCGCATCCCGAACCTGCTGATCAACGGTAGCGCCGGTATCGCGGTGGGCATGGCGACCAATATTCCACCGCATAACCTCAATGAAGTGCTCGATGGTTGTCTTGCGCTGCTGGATAATCCAGCCATCGAAATCGAGGAGCTTATCAAGATCATTCCCGCGCCTGATTTCCCCACAGCCGGCCTGATCTACGGTGTTTCCGGTGTGCGCGACGGCTATCTGACCGGTCGCGGCCGTGTCATCATGCGCGCCCGCACCCATTATGAAGAGATCAAAAATTCCGGCCGCCAGGCGATCATCGTCGATGAACTGCCTTACCAGGTCAACAAGAAGACCCTGCAGGAAAAGATCGCCGAACTCGTCCACGAGAAGAAGATCGAGGGCATCGCCCACATCCAGGACGAGTCGGACAAATCCGGCATGCGCCTGGTGATCGAGCTCAAGCGCGGTGAAGTGCCCGAGGTCATCCTCAACAACCTCTATAAGCAGACGCAGTTGCAGGATACCTTCGGCATGAACATGGTGGCGCTGGTCGATGGCCGCCCGCAACTGCTGAACATCAAGCAACTCCTAGAGTGCTTCCTCTCCCATCGTCGCGAGGTGGTGACGCGGCGCACAGTGTTCGAGTTGAAGAAGGCACGTGATCGCGGTCATGTACTCGAAGGCCTCGCCGTCGCGCTCTCCAACGTCGATGAAATCATCGCACTGATCAAGGCGGCGCCAACACCAGCCGATGCCAAGCGTGAATTGATGGCGCGTACTTGGCGCTCGACGCTGGTCGAGGAAATGCTGGTGCGTGCGGCGGCTGAAGCCTCGCGTCCTGAAGGGTTGGCACCTGAATTTGGCATGTCGCGGCGTGGCTATCTGCTGTCCGATGTGCAGGCCCAGGCGATTCTCGAACTGCGTTTGCAACGCCTGACCGGCCTCGAACAGGACAAGATCGTTGCCGAATATCGCGAGGTGATGGAGCAGATCGCCGATCTGCTCGACATCCTGGCTCGTCCCGAGCGCATCACGCAGATCATTACTGAGGAACTGGCCGCCATCCGTGCGCAGTTCGGGGACAAGCGCCGCTCCGAAATTATTTTGCAGACGGCGGACATCAATCTCGAGGATCTGATTGCCCGTGAAGACATGGTGGTGACGCTCTCGCACACCGGCTACATCAAGCGCCAGCGTCTGGAAGACTATCGTACGCAGCGCCATGGTGGGCGCGGCAAGAAGGCCGCCGACATCAAGGACGATGATTTCGTCGATCGACTGTTCATCGCCAACACACACGATTACATCCTGTGCTTCTCGAATCGTGGCCGGGTCTATTGGCTCAAGGTCTACGAAGTTCCGGAAGGCACGCGCACCAGTCGCGGCAAGCCGATCGTCAATCTCTTCCCGCTGGAGGAGGGCGAGAAAATTACTGCCGTCCTGCCAACGCCGACTTTTGACGAGAACCGTTACATCTTCATGGCGACCGCGATGGGTACGGTGAAGAAGACGCCGCTGTCGGATTTCTCCAACCCGCGCAAGGCCGGCATTATCGCGGTTGGCCTGGACGAGAACGATTTCCTGATCGGTGTCTCGATTACCGATGGTCAGTGCGATGTCATGTTGTTCTCCGATGCGGGCAAGGCGATGCGTTTTTCCGAAGAGGATGTGCGGCCGATGGGTCGCAATGCGCGCGGTGTGCGCGGCATGATGCTGGAGGATGGCCAACGGGTGATCTGCATGCTGGTGGCCAAGGACGAAAGTCTCAATGTGCTGACTGCCACCGAAAACGGCTATGGCAAACGCACTGCCATCGCCGAGTACACCAAGCACGGACGCGGCACCAAGGGCATGATCGCCATCAGCACCTCCGAGCGCAACGGCGCGGTAGTCGGCGCGGTGCTGGTCGAGGAAACCGACGAGGTGATGTTGATCTCCACTGGCGGCGTGCTGATCCGCAGCAAGGTGACGCAGGTACGCGAAACCGGGCGCTCGGCACAAGGCGTGCGCCTGATCAATCTGGATGACGGCACCAAGCTCGCCGGCATCGAAAAAGTTATCGAAACTGACGAGGAGCAAGAGTAATGGCACGTGTATTCAACTTCAGCGCCGGCCCCGCCGCGCTACCCGAAGAAGTTTTGCAGCAGGCTGCCGCCGAGATGGTGGATTGGCATGGCGCCGGCCAGTCGGTGATGGAGATGAGCCATCGCGGCAAGGAATTCATGGGCATCGCTGCTCAGGCCGAGGCCGACCTGCGCGAACTCATGGCCATCCCCGCTAACTACAAGGTGCTGTTCCTGCAGGGCGGCGCTTCGCTCCAGTTCGAGATGATCCCGATCAACCTGTTGCGCGGCAAGGCCGTGGCTGACTACGTGCATACCGGCGAGTGGGCGAAGAAGGCGATCAAGGCCGCCAAGACCTTCTGCAACGTCAATGTCGCCGCCAGCGCCGAGGACAAGGCTTTCACCTATGCGCCGGCCCAGGCCGACTGGAAACTGACCAAGGATGCCGCCTACGTGCATTACACCGCCAACGAGACTATCGGCGGCGTCGAATTCAATTGGATTCCCGATACGGGCGACGTGCCTCTAGTGTGTGACATGTCCTCGAACATCCTTTCCCGCCCGATTGACGTCAGCAAGTTTGGTCTAATCTACGGTGGCGCCCAGAAGAATATCGGCCCGGCCGGTCTGACCATTGTCATCATTCGTGACGATCTGGTCGGCAAGGCCCAGCCGACGCCGCCGGCCATGCTTGACTACAAGACCCACGTTGATGCCGAGTCGATGTACAACACGCCACCGACCTACGCGATCTATATCGCCGGTCTGGTGTTCCAGTGGCTGAAGAAAAATGGTGGTATCGCCGCGATGGAGCAGAAGAACATCGAGAAGGCTAACCTGCTGTACAACTATCTCGAAACGACCGACTTCTATCGCAATCCTGTACGTAAGGAAGATCGCTCGCGCATGAACGTGCCCTTCACGCTCAAGGACGCGGCGCTCGACGAGGAATTTCTCAAAGGTGCCAAGGCGCGTGGCATGGTGCAACTCAAGGGTCACCGCTCGGTCGGCGGCATGCGTGCCTCGATCTATAACGCCATGCCGGTTGCCGGCGTACAGGCGCTGGTCGAGTACATGAAAGAATTCGCTGCGAGCAAAGGTTAAGAAGATGGCCGATCAATTTCAAGTTCTGATTCTCAATAACGTCTCGCAGAACGGCCTGAAGCGCCTGCCTGCCGAGCGTTTCGCCTGCGCCAAGGAAGTTGCCAAGCCTGACGCCGTGCTGCTGCGCTCAGCCGACATGCACAGTATGGACATTCCCCAAACCGTGCTGGCCATCGGTCGTGCCGGCTCCGGCACCAACAATATTCCGGTCAAGGCGATGTCGGAACGCGGCGTGCCGGTATTCAATGCTCCCGGCGCCAACGCCAATGCCGTCAAGGAACTGGTGCTGGCTGGCATGCTGCTCGCGGCGCGCAATATCGGCGGTGCCATGAAGTTTGTCGGTGCGCTCGACCCGAGCGACACAGAGATGGAAAAGAAGGTTGAAGGCGGCAAAAAAACCTTTGCCGGTTACGAAATCGCTGGTCATACGCTGGGCGTGGTTGGCCTCGGCAAGATCGGTTGCCTGGTTGCCGACGCGGCGATCAAGTTGGGTATGAACGTCGTCGGCTTTGATCCCGAGATTACCGTTGATGCCGCCTGGAGCCTGCCCTCGCAGGTGAAGCGGGCAAATTCGCTGGGTGAAGTGCTGAAAAGCTGCAACTTCGTCACCCTGCATGTGCCACTGGTCGATGCCACGCGCAACATGATCAATACCGAGAGCATCGAACTGATGAAACATGGCGCCGTGCTGCTCAACTTCGCCCGCAATGGCGTGGTTGATGAGGCGGCGGTGCTGGCCGCACTGGATGCGAAAAAGTTGTCGACCTACGTTTGCGATTTCCCCAGCGCCAAGGTCAATAATCACCCCCACATCATCGCGTTGCCGCATCTGGGCGCTTCGACGCGCGAGGCGGAAGAGAACTGCGCAATCATGGTGGCCGACCAGCTGCGCGACTACCTGCTCGACGGCAATATCGTGAATTCGGTGAATTTTCCGACCGTCATCATGCCGCGTGAGTCGGGCTTCCGCATCGCCATCGTTAACGCCAACGTGCCGAATATGGTGGGTCAGATCTCGACTGCCATGGCGGAGGCAAAGCTCAATATTCACACCATGATGAACAAGTCCAAGAAGGATGTGGCTTACACGCTGGTGGATGTGGACAGCAAGGTGTCGAAGAAGGTGATCGAGCAGATCGCTAAAATTGAGGGCGTGCTGGCTGTGCGCTATCTGCCCCTGGAGAGTTGATGGCTGATTCCGCCAAAACGGAGCAGGAAGAACTCGCCAAGCTGCGCGAGGGCATCGACCGTATCGACAGCGACATGCTGCGTCTGCTCTCCGAGCGGGCGCAGTTGGCGCATCGCGTCGGCGAAATCAAGCACGGCAACATTTATCGCCCGGAACGCGAAGCGCAGGTGCTCAAGCGCATTACCGAAACCAATCCCGGCCCGTTGCCCGAAGCGGCGGTGCGCACCATATTCCGCGAGGTCATGTCGGCCTGCCTGGCGCTCGAGCAGCCGCTGAAGATCGCCTATTTCGGTCCGGCAGGAACCTTCACCGAGTCGGCGGCCAAGAAACATTTCGGCTCTGCGCCGACCTTTACACCTTACCTGACCATCGATGATGTGTTTCGCGCCGTCGAGTCGGGACAGGTTAATTATGGCGTGGTACCGATCGAGAACTCCACCGAGGGCTCCGTCGGCCGCACACTCGACCAGATGCTGACTTCTCCGCTGATGATCTGCGGCGAAGTCAATCTGCGTATCCACCAGAACCTGATGACGCGTGCGCCGGCGCTGGACGCCGTCAAGAAACTCTATTCGCATGCGCAATCATTGGCGCAATGCCATGAGTGGCTCAACCGCAATCTGCCCAATCTACCGCGTGTGCCGGTGGCGAGCAACGCCGAGGCGGCACGCATGGCAGCGCAAGACCCGGAAGCCTGCGCGATTGCCGGCGAAGCAGCGGCGCGGCTGTACGAATTGAATATTCTCGCGGCCAACATCGAGGACGACCCGAAGAACACCACGCGCTTTGTCGTGCTGGCGAATCACGATGCGGGTCCATCGGGGGGGGACAAGACTTCCTTTGTCTGCTCTGCGCAGAATAAACCGGGAGCCGTCCACGACCTGCTGACGCCGCTAAAAAATCATGAAGTCTCAATGAGTCGTTTCGAGTCGCGCCCGGCGCGGGGTTTCGGCAACAGTCGCTGGGAGTATGTTTTCTTCATCGACATCGAAGGCCACCGGCAAGAGCCGAAGCTGGCGGAGGCCCTCGACGATCTGCGTGGCTGCGTGGGGTTCCTCAAGGAACTGGGTTCGTATCCGCGCGCGAGTCAGTAATCCAGGAATAGCGAGGTGGACATGAGCATCACAGAACAGGCGTTGTCCTACATTCGCGGCATTTCGCCGTATGTGCCAGGAAAACCGATTACCGAACTGGCGCGCGAAATGGGCTTGCCGGTCGAGAAAATCGTCAAGTTGGCCTCCAATGAAAATCCGCTGGGCATGAGCCCGAAAGCGCGGGCGGCGGTTGAGGCAGCCATCACTGGACTGGAACGCTATCCCGATCAGTTTGCCTTGATCGCGGCACTGGCCGAACGCCTTGGTGTCATGCAGAATCAGATCGTGCTGGGCAATGGCTCGAACGATGTGCTCGATCTGGCGGCGCGGGTGTTTCTGGCCCTGGGGCGCTCCGCCGTGTTTGCGCAGCACGCCTTCGCGGTCTATCCGCTGGCGACGCTGAGCACGGGCGCCGAGTGCATCGTTGCGCCGGCGAAGCATTACGGCCACGACCTGGCTGCCATGCGCGCCGCAATCCGTCCGGATACACGCATTATCTGGATTGCCAACCCGAATAACCCGACCGGCAACTTTCTGCCTTATGCCGAGGTGCATGCCTTCATGCAGTCGGTGCCAGCTAATGTCGTCGTCGTGCTTGATGAGGCCTACAACGACTACCTGCCGCCGGCTGATCGTGCCGACACGGTGGCCTGGATCAAGGATTTTCCTAACTTGATCGTGACGCGTACCTTCTCGAAGATCTATGGCCTGGCGGGACTGCGCATCGGCTTTGCCGTCGCCGCACCGAACGTGGCTGATCTGCTGAACCGTGTACGCCAGCCCTTCAACGTCAACAACCTGGCAATTGCAGCGGCCTGTGCGGCGCTCGACGATCACCTGTTCGTCGCCGAAAGTTATGAGTTGAACCGGCGCGGCATGGAGCAGATCGTTGCCGGTTTGAAGCGGCTTGGCCTCGACCATATTCCCTCGCATGGCAACTTCCTCACCTTCGCGGTGAATGATGGTGCGGCGGTCAATCAAAAGCTGCTCAAGCAGGGGGTGATCGTGCGACCGATCGGCGGTTATGGTCTGCCGAAGCACCTGCGCGTGACCATCGGCCTCGAGACCGAAAACCTGCGCTTTCTGGAAGCGCTGGGACACGCGCTCTGATGACAGGGAAAATTGTTGTCTGCGGCGTTGGGTTGATTGGCGGTTCCTTTGCCCTCGCACAAAAGTCGGCGCTGGCGGGACGGCAGGAAGTTCACATTGTGGGCATCGGCCGCACCCGCGCACCGCTGGAAAAGGCGCTGCAACTCGGTGTGATCGACGAGATCGCCGCTAGCTGGGCGAGCGCTCTCAAGGGCGCGGATCTGGTCCTGCTCGGCATGCCCGTCGGACAGATGCTCGCCGTGATGCAGGCGCTGGTGCCGCATCTCGAGCCGCAAACCCTAGTTACCGACGGTGGCAGCACCAAGTCCGATGTGGCCGCTGCTGCCCGCGCTGCGTTTGGCAACAAGATCGGGCAGTTCATCCCCGGACATCCGATCGCCGGGGCTGAAAAGAGCGGGGTGGCAGCGGCCACGGCCGACCTGTATTGCGGCAAGCGCGTGGTGCTGACGCCGCTGCCCGAAAATACTCCAGAAGCCGTGGCCAAGGTGCGCGCGGCTTGGGAGGCCTGCGGCGCGCGCGTCTCGGAACTGGCGCCGGAGGAACATGACCGTATCTTTGCCTCGGTGAGCCATTTGCCGCATTTGCTGGCGTTTGCCCTAGTGCATGACCTTGCCATTCGCGACAACGCCGATCAGTTGTTCGGTTTTGCTGCCAGCGGCTTCCGCGATTTCACGCGGATTGCCAGCAGTCATCCGGAGATGTGGCGTGACATCTGCCTCGCTAACCGCAAGGCTCTGCTAGCGGAACTAGATGCCTACATGGCCGAATTGCTGAAAACGCGAGTTCTACTGGCAAGTGCCGATAGTGCCAGCCTCGAAACAATGTTTGATACCGCGCGCACACGCCGTGATGCCTGGCTTGATACGCTGGACAAGTCAACATGACAGCCTATCTGGATCTGCCTGCCCTGAGGCGCGCTTCTGGAACGGTGAAATTGCCAGGCTCCAAGAGCATTTCCAACCGCATGTTGCTGCTCGCCGCGCTGGCGGAAGGTGAGACCGAAATTCGTGATCTGCTCGATTCCGACGATACGCGGGTGATGCTGGCGGCGCTACAAAAAGTCGGCGTTGGCGTGACGGCGCTTGGTGTCAACTCTTATCGGGTGTCCGGCTGTGCGGGCATTTTTCCGGGCAAGGAAGCTGATCTGTTCATGGGTAATGCGGGCACGGCGATTCGACCGCTGACAGCGGCGCTTGCACTGTCCGGCGGGCATTACCGGCTCTCAGGCGTACCGCGCATGCACGAGCGGCCGATCGGTGATCTGGTCGATGGCTTGCGCCAGATCGGATGCGACGTACGCTACACGGCGAATGAGGGTTATCCGCCGCTGGAGATATTTCCCGCCGAGATAAAACTTGCTGCGCCAATTCGTGTGCGTGGCGATGTGTCATCGCAGTTTCTTACCGCTTTGCTGATGGCTTTGCCACTGACAGGTAAGACGGCCATGATCGAGGTGACGACGGAACTGATTTCCAAGCCCTACATCGAAATCACCCTGAACCTGATGGCGCGTTTTGGTGTGACCGTTGAGCGCGAAGGCTGGCAGCGCTTCACGATTGCTGCCGGCCAGCATTACCGTAGTCCGGGTTTGCTACATGTCGAGGGCGACGCTTCGGCGGCCTCCTATTTCCTTGCCGCTGGGGCTATTGGCGGCGGACCGGTGCGCGTTGAGGGTGTCGGTCGGCAGAGCATCCAGGGTGATGTGCGTTTTGCCGACGCACTGGAAACGCTGGGTGCGCGGATTACCTGGGGCGACAATTTCATCGAGGCTGCTGCTCCGATGTCGGGCAAATTGAAGGCTTTCGATCTCTATCTCAATCACATCCCCGATGCAGCCATGACGCTGGCGGTGGTGGCGCTGTTCGCCGACGGGCCGTGCAAGCTGCGGAATATTGCCTCCTGGCGGGTGAAGGAAACCGACCGTATCGCCGCGATGGCAACTGAATTGCGCAAGCTTGGCGCGATGGTGGAGGAGGGCAGTGATTGGCTTGCCGTCTCGCCACCGCCGACTTTATTGCCAAATGTCGCTATCGATACCTATGATGACCATCGCATGGCGATGTGCTTCTCGCTAGACGCACTGGGCGGCGTGCCAGTCCGCATCAACGATCCGGGTTGCGTCGCCAAGACTTTCCCGCAATATTTCGATGCTTTCGGCGCCATAGCCGCGCCGGTGATCGCCATCGATGGTCCCTCGGCCTCAGGCAAGGGCACAGTGGCGCAACGCGTGGCGGCGGTGCTGGGTTTCCACTTTCTCGACAGTGGTGCGCTGTATCGCCTGACGGCGTTGGCGGCAATGCGCGCGAACGTGGCGCTGGATGATGAGGCCGGTGTGGCTCGCGTGGCGGCTGCTTTGCCAGCCGAGTTTGTCGGCGAACAGGTGTTGCTGGCGGGTGATGATGTCACGGCAGCAATCCGCGCTGAAGACGTCGGCGTTGGCGCCTCGAAAGTGGCGGCCTTGCCCGCAGTACGATCAGCACTTTTTGATCGCCAGCGAGCTTATCGACGCTTCCCCGGACTGGTGGCCGACGGCCGCGACATGGGCTCTGTGGTGTTTCCCGAGGCGCTGGTGAAGGTATTTCTCACCGCTTCGGCCGAGGCGCGGGGTGAAAGGCGTTATAAACAGTTGATCGACAAGGGAATGCCTGATAACATGTGGCCCCTTTTGCAGGACATTGTGCAGGACTTGAGGGAACGTGATGCGCGCGATGCCGCGCGCAGCGTGGCGCCCTTGAAAAAGTGTGACGATGCCGGGTTGGTGGACACCACGCCAATGGGTATCGAGGAAGCCGTGGCCGCCGTGATGGAGATGGTTCATCGCAAGCTGCCGTTTTTTAACTAACCCGTTGTCAAGACGGATATTTCTTGGAACCTTAACCCTTTATGTCTGCTACTGCTGCTGCCGTAAATCCCATGGAATCTATGGAATCGTTTGCCGCCCTCTTCGAGGAAAGTCTCCTGCGCCAGGAAATGCGCGCTGGTGAAGTCATCACGGCCGAAGTCGTTCGCATCGACCAGAACTTTGTGGTCGTCAATGCGGGCCTGAAATCCGAATCTTTTATCCCGGTCGAAGAGTTCAAGAACGACCGCGGCGAAGTCGAAGCCACCCCGGGTGACTTTGTGCTGGTTGCCATCGAGATGCTCGAAGACGGCTACGGCGAAACCCGCCTGTCGCGCGACAAAGCCAAGCGCATCGCTGCTTGGAACGACCTCGACAAGGCCATGACCGACAGCATCCTCGTCAAGGGTGTGATCACCGGCAAGGTCAAGGGTGGTCTGACCGTCATGGTCAATGGAATCCGCGCCTTCCTGCCCGGTTCGCTGGTCGATACGCGTCCGGTCAAGGACACCACGCCTTTCGAAGGCAAGGAATTTGAATTCAAGGTCATCAAGCTCGACCGCAAGCGCAACAACGTCGTGGTATCGCGTCGTGCAGTGATGGAAGCCAACATGGGTGAAGAGCGTCAGAAGCTGCTCGAAAACCTGTCGGAAGGCACCATCGTCAAGGGCATCGTCAAGAACATCACCGAATACGGCGCGTTCGTCGACCTCGGCGGTATCGATGGCCTGCTGCACATTACCGACCTGGCTTGGCGTCGTGTGCGTCACCCGTCCGAAGTGCTGAACGTCGGCGACGAAGTTACCGCCAAGGTTCTCAAGTTCGACCAGGAAAAGAACCGCGTCAGCCTCGGCATGAAGCAGCTCGGCGAAGATCCGTGGGTGGGTATTGCGCGTCGTTACCCGGCTGGCACGCGCCTGTTCGGCAAGGTCACCAACTTGACCGATTATGGTTCGTTCGTCGAAATCGAGCAGGGCATCGAAGGCCTGGTGCACGTCTCCGAGATGGACTGGACCAACAAGAACATTCACCCGTCCAAGGTTGTCCAGCTGGGCGACGAAGTCGAAGTGATGATTCTCGAGATCGACGAAGAGCGTCGCCGCATCAGCCTCGGTATGAAACAATGCCAGGCCAATCCGTGGGATGACTTCGCGATGAACCACAAGAAGGGCGACAAGGTCCGTGGTGGCATCAAGTCGATCACCGATTTCGGTATCTTCATCGGCCTGCCCGGCGGCATCGACGGGCTGGTGCATCTTTCCGACTTGTCCTGGTCTGCCACCGGCGAAGAAGCCAAGCAGAACTACAAGAAAGGCGACGAAGTCGAGGCGGTAGTGCTGTCCATTGATGTCGAGAAAGAGCGTATTTCGTTGGGCGTCAAGCAGATGGATGGTGATCCATTCACCAGTTTCATCGCCACGCACGACAAGAACAGTTTGGTCAATGGCACGGTCAAGAGTGTTGACCAGCGTGGTGCGGTGATCGATCTGGGTGGTGAAGTCGAGGGCTATTTGCGCGTTTCCGAGTTTTCGCGTGACCGCATCGAAGACCTCAGTCAGCACCTCAAGGTCGGCGATGCCATCGAGTCGCTGATTACCAACGTCGATCGCAAGACCCGTTCGATCAACCTCTCGATCAAGGCGAAGGATCAGGCCGAACAGAGCGAGGCAATGCATAAACTGGCCAGCGATTCGGCAGCCGCCGCGACGGGTACCACCAATCTTGGTGCCTTGTTGAAGGCCAAGCTGAACCAGCAGTAAGCACAGGCGGAAAGTTCCGGTCATGACCAAGTCCGAGTTGATCACTCGTCTGGCGGAGCGCTTTCCGCAGCTGGTGGCGAAAGATGCCGATATGTCCGTAAAGATGATTCTCGATGCAATGACCGAGGCCTTGGCCAGCGGTGATCGCATCGAGATTCGCGGCTTCGGCAGCTTTTCCCTCAATTACCGTCCACCCCGCACCGGCCGTAATCCAAAAACGGGCAGCAAGGTGCAAGTGCCGGCCAAATATGTGCCACATTTCAAGGCCGGCAAGGAATTGCGTGAACGGGTTGATCAGCTCGCCGAGTAATTGTCGACGCTTATGAACGCGCTGCTGTGGCTGCTGCGCGGCTTTTTCTTTGTTGCCTTGCTCGGGCTGGCCATCAAGAACAGCGGAGAAATCGAACTGCGCTTTTTCTTCGATGCCAGCTGGCACGCACCGCTTTCCGTGACTCTGCTCGTTGCCATGGTGACGGGGGTAGTGTTAGGGATACTCGCGCTGCTGCCCCGACTGGTGCGCCAGCGCCGCGACATTTCCACACTCAAGCGCCAACTCGCTGCAAAGGAAAAGCTTCCGGCGGTGCAAACGCCGGTTACCGCTATTGATTTCCCGCCTACGGGTTTTTAAGCGTGGAAATCGAACTATGGTGGTTGCTGGCCCTGCCGGTATTTTTTGGGCTGGGTTGGCTGGCGGCACGTATCGATATCAACCAACTGCTGCGTGAATCGCGGGCCCTGCCTCGCTCCTATTTCACCGGGCTGAATTTCCTGCTCAATGAGCAGCCCGACAAGGCAATCGAGGCCTTTCTCGATGCCGCCAGGATCGATCCGGAAACCATCGAACTGCATTTTGCACTGGGCAACCTGTTCCGCCGGCGCGGTGAAACGGATCGCGCTATCCGGGTACATAAGCACCTGATCGAGCGTGGTGCGCCGCTCATCCAGCTATCCGAAGAGCAGCGCCTGCATGCGCTTTCCGAGTTGGGGCAGGACTATCTGAAAGCAGGATTGCTCGACCGTGCCGAGGAAATCTTCGAAAAGCTGCGCGGTACGGTACGCGACGAGGAGGCCCTGCGCAGTCTGCTGGAGATTTTTCAGCAGGAAAAAGAATGGGGCAAAGCGATTGTCATCGCCGAACAAATGCCTGGCCACGCGGAACATTTGTGGCAGAAGGAAATTGCCGAGTTCCACTGCGAACTGGCCGCTTCCGATCTACTCAACGGCCGGCTTGAAGACGCGCGTACGCGGCTCGATGCGGCGCTGACCGCAAATCGCAAGTGTGTGCGCGCCACTTTGATGCGCGGCGAACTCGAGGTAAAAGTCGGCGCTGGCGCGACGGCGACAGCCGACGCGACGCGTAACCTGGAGGCGGCGTTGGCATCATGGCAGAGCATCGAGCAACAAAATCCGGAGTTTCTCGCGCTCGCTGCAGAAAAAATGATGGATGTATTCCGCGATCTGGGGCGTGAGGCGGCAGGCAGCGCACTGCTGCGGGGCTATCTTGAACGCCATTCGTCCATCGACCTGCTCGACACTGTATTCCAGGCCGAATTGGCCAGCAATGGCCCCCAGGCTGCCTACGTGTGTGTGCGCGACGAGATGCGCCGCAACCCGACGCTGCTGGGGCTGGATAAATTGCTGGAGGCGCAGGTGTTGCTGGCGCAGCCGGAGAAGCGCGCCGATCTTGAGCTTGTAAAAAACCTCATCCATAACCACACGCGACGTGTGGCACGCTATTGCTGTAGCGCTTGCGGATTCAAAGCCCGCCAATTCCACTGGCGTTGCCCTGCGTGTGGCGGCTGGGAAACGTTTCCGCCCCGGCGCTCCGAAGAGTTTGATCTGACCCCTTAGCGATCTAACCCCCTGAAGAGTGGGACATGAAACTTCCTGACACACAGCAAGCCCGCATCCTGGTCGTCGGCGACGTCATGCTCGACCGTTACTGGTTCGGCGACGTCACGCGCATTTCTCCCGAGGCGCCGGTACCCGTCGTCAAGGTCCAGAGAAGCGAGGAACGCCCGGGTGGTGCCGCCAACGTCGCCCGCAACATCGCCGCCCTGGGCGCACATGTCGCTTTGCTGTCGGTGGTCGGTGCCGACGAAGCGGGGCGCTCATTGGCCAAACTGTTGGCTGACTCGTCTATTGATGCCAGCCTGCTCGAGGATGCGCAACTCAATACCACCGTCAAGTTGCGTGTGCTGGGGCGCCAGCAACAACTGTTGCGTATCGATTTCGAGAATTCGCCGACGCATGAGGTGCTGGATGCCAAGTTGGCGGAATTCAGGCAGCGTCTGCACGTCTGCGACGTCGTGATTCTTTCGGATTACGGCAAGGGCGGGCTGGCCCATATTGCCGAAATGATCCGTCTGGCGCGTGAGCACGGGAAACCCGTGCTGGTAGATCCGAAAGGTGACGATTACGCGCGTTATGCCGGTGCCAACATCATCACCCCCAATCGGGCTGAATTGCGTGAAGTGGTCGGGCGTTGGACGAGAGAAGACGACCTCGCCGCACGTGTTGCTAACCTGCGCCACTCGCTCGGGCTGGGCGCCCTGCTGCTGACCCGCTCGGAAGAAGGCATGAGCTTGTTTGCAGAGGAAGGAGTGGTTCACGAACCGGCGCTGGCACGCGAGGTTTTCGATGTCAGCGGCGCGGGCGACACGGTGATCGCCACACTGGCGGTCATGCTGGCCAGTGGATTGAGCATGGCCGATGCAATGCGCTGGGCCAACCGGGCGGCGGGTGTTGTAGTGGGGAAACTCGGTACGGCAACTTGTTCGTTAGCCGAATTGAGCGCCTGAACCCGGGCTACGCTGCCTCGAAATATTCCAGTACCAGTTGCACCTTCGCCTCGCCCTGCCATTCGTTGATGGCCAGGCGGAAGGCTGCATGGATGTGCTCTGGCGCACTCTCTGGATGATTGAACTGAATGGCATCCAGGCGCACATTGCCCTTTTTCAGCGTCAGCTTGAGGTGCTTGTCTTTCAGCAGGCGCTGCTGCACGACCTGGAATTCATCTGAGAATAGCGGGGCGGGAAAACCCTGGCCCCACACCGCATCCTGGAGCAGGCGCGCCGGCGTCAGGCTGTAATAGCCGGCTTCAAGTGCGCCGTCGGTTTCCAGTGTGCGGGTGAGGGCGGCGGGTGTCAGCAGGGCGCGGGCAATTTCCTCGAACGTGGTTTCGAAGGTGGGTAAGTCATCTTCCATCAGCGTCAGGCCGGCGGCTGCCGCGTGACCGCCGAAGCGTTTGAGCAGGCCGGGGTGGCGCTTGGAGACGAGGTCCAAGGCATCGCGCAGGTGCAGGCCGGGGATGGAGCGTCCGGAGGCTTTGAGTTCGCCGCCCGCCACGCCTTCCTGACCACGCGCAAAGACGAAGGTGGGGCGATGCAGCTTTTCCTTGACGCGGCCGGCGAGGATGCCGACAACGCCTTGGTGCCAGGCGGGATCGAACAGCGTCAGGCTGGCGCGCTGGCCGGCGTCGATGCCTTCAAGCTGGATGGCAGCAGCTTCCTGCATGTCGGACTCGATGGCACGGCGCTCATGGTTGATGGTGTCGAGCTCCTGAGCAATATTGAGGGCGCGGCCCATGTCGTCGGTCGTGAGGCATTCGATACCGAGACTCATGTCGGCGAGCCGGCCGGCGGCATTCAGGCGCGGGCCGACAGCAAAGCCGAGATCGAAGGTGCTGGCGCGGGCCGGTTCGCGCGCGGCGATCTGCAGCAGGGCGGAGATGCCCGGTTGCAGTTTACGCTGGCGAATGCGCGCCAGTCCCTGGGCGACGAGGATGCGGTTATTGCGGTCAAGACTTACCACGTCGGCCACCGTACCGAGCGCCACGAGGTCAAGTAATGCGGCGAGATTGGGCTCCGCGCGCCTCGCGAAAGCACCGCGTTTGCGCAGCTCCGCCCGCAACGCCAGCATGACGTAGAACATCACGCCGACCCCGGCGATGCTCTTGCTCGGAAAATGGCAACCCGGCTGGTTGGGATTGACGATGGCGTCTGCCGCCGGGAGTTCATCGCCCGGCAGGTGGTGGTCAGTGACGATCACGGTCATGCCGAGGCGTTTGGCTTCCGCCACACCCTCGACACTGGCGATGCCGTTGTCGACGGTAACGAGGATGTCAGGGTGTCTGGCAATAGCCAGTTGCGCCACTTCGGGCGAGAGTCCATAGCCGGTCTCGAAGCGGTTGGGCACGAGGTAGTCGACCGTGCCGCCCTTGGCGCCCAGCGCACGCAAGGCGCGCAGGCCGACGGCACAGGCCGTGGCGCCGTCGCAGTCGTAATCAGCGACGATGAGGATCTTCTGCTGTGCGGCGAGCGCATCGGCCAGCAGAGTCGCGGCGGTGTCGATGCCTTTCAACTGTTCGGGCGGCAGCAGCGACTTGAACTGTGTATCGAGCTCGTCGCTGCCTTGCACGCCGCGCGCTGCGTAAAGCCGCGCCAACAGTGGGTGCACGCCGGACTGCTCCAGCATCAGTCGGGCGCGTTGCGGCACGGGGCGGATGGCGATTTGTGTCATGCCAGTGTCGAGAGTGGTTGCGAACGGCGCCAGAAGCGTCGCAATGCGCCACGTGTCAGGACGAAGGCCACCGTCGCGGGCTGTTCATTAACGCGAGTACCGATCAGCCGCAATTCGCGACACTCCCCTTTTTTCACTGCGGCGATGGCCGGCGCCAGCCAGTTGTGCTCGAATTTCAGCAGATTTTCCCGCCAGGCCAGCACATCGAGTTGGCGGGCCGGCTGCTCCAGCAGATCGACGCCAGCGAGCACGCGTCCGCTGGCGATTTGGAACCTGTCGGGCACAGCCAGGCATGGCATTCCGGCATGGGCGCAGAGGCCGGCGAGCACGGGGTCATCACTCCAGACAACATTGAAGTTCGCCTGAATGTGGTCGGGCAGGGGACCCTCTCCCCAAGGCCACAAGCTATTGACGGTCGGCTTGCCGAGGGCATCCCGATGTTGATTGAGCGTATGGGCATGTAATACCGTCTGGGCTTCCGACAAGAGTTGGCGCCATTCACGGCCATCCGCACCGCCAGGCAACGCGGGGTTCACCGGCTGGCCGACAACCTGCGGCAAGGTGCGGGTTTCGAGTGCAACAGGCCGGCTCAGGCGCATTTCCCAGCGTGTTGGCGTCGTGCTTGAAATCTCGCCCCACCCGGAAAATAGCGGTTGTACAGCATCAATCAGGAGGGCGGCATCCTCTTCAGTGAGATCGATCCGGGCCGGATCGGCGACCGAAATACCTTCACGTGCAACCTGCAAATGCACCGGATCTAGGCAAATCCACTCCCCTGCCGCCGTCCCGCCGACGCCGACTTTTCGTAAAGCCGCTGCCGGAACAGGAGAAACAAGGCCAAAGGCACTGGCCAGCCAGTCGGGAGGCAGTTCGAGACGCTCCCCGCGCCCCAATAACAGGGAAAAGGCGGGTGCGTTGAGGTCGAACACGTTGTCGGCGCGGATCGCATCCGGCAGCAGCAGGCCGGGGACATACAGGGTGAGTTGCATCGGCGGATGCTAGCACGGCGATTTCTTGCAATTTTGCCTGCTGCGCTGCAACAAAATAGGGCTTTCTTATGCCATACTTGATAAGCAATCAGTGATGTTTTGAGGTGAGAACCATGAGCCCCCATGAAGTCAAACAGTTTCTGGCCGAGCATGTGCGGCTGTTCGCCGGTTTCAGCCCGGAAAAAATCGAGAGCATTCTGACCGGCAGCGAAATACGCAGCTTCGAGGGCAAGGAGGCGATCAGGGAGTGCGGCGAACCCGGTGAGCATTTTGGTGTGATGCTGTCGGGCCGCGCCGAGATTTCCCTGGCCGGGTTGATCGGTGAGCGTACCGTTATCGGCGAACTCAACGACGGTGATGTCTTCGGTGAGATGTCGCTGCTGACCGGCGACCGGACGGTGACCGACATCATCGCCAGCAATCGCTGTTTCGTTTTGTTGATTCCCCAAAGCGTCTTCAACCGCGATATCGTGACCCAGCCCAAGGCGGTGATGTTTCTTTCGCGACTGCTGGCGGAACGGATCAAGTCGAATGCAGCCAAGGCCATCGACCTCACCAGCAGCCAGGTGCAATCGCAAGCGCTGGCGAATGCCGCCGATCCGTATGCCCTGAGACTGAAATCGGAAACGCCGGGACGCATCCTTGCGCTCAATGTCGGTAATGCGCAGGTGCGCTTCGGCATCTACGACACCGAAGATGACAGTCGCGATATCCATGGCATCTTCGATCACCTCGGCAACGGCGCTGTCGGCGTCCGCCTGGTTGCCGGCGGCGAAGTCATTGAACGCACGCGGCCTCATTGCACCTTGCCCGACCTGTTTGCGGCGATCTTCGATGAGGTCGGCAAGCTTGGCGGCCGCTTCGCTTTCATGCCGCAGGAGGTCGTGGTAGTCGGCCACCGCGTCGTCCATGGCGGCAGCAAGTACTACAGCTCGACCCTGATCACACCGGATGTGATGAAGGATATCGAGGCATTGGCGGTGTTCGCGCCGTATCACAACCCGGTTAACCTCGACGGCATCAAGGCGGCGATGAAGTATTTTCCCGCTGTGCCGCACATTGCCGTGTTCGACACAGCTTTCCACCAGACGCTGCCGACCTACGCCTACATGTACGGTCTGCCTTACGAGTATTACAAGAAAGACGGCATCCGCCGCTATGGCTTCCACGGCACCTCACACCGCTATGTGTCGCTGAAGTCTGCGGAAGTGACGAAACGACCGCTCAGCGAGCTGGAGATCGTCTCCTGCCACCTCGGCATCGGCTCCTCGATGTGCGCCATCGACCACGGCAGATCCGTGGATACGACGATGGGCCTGACTCCGTCCGAAGGCCTGATCATGTCGAATCGTGCCGGCAACCTCGATCCGGCGGTGATGATCCACCTGATGGAACATTACAAGATGTCGCCCGAGGAGCTGTCGAAGCTCATCAACTCGGAAAGCGGCATGAAAGGTATTTCGGGGATATCGGGCGATATTCGCGAGGTCGAAGCCGCCGCCGACGAGGGCCATCATCGGGCCTTGCTGGCGCACCGTGCCTATTGCTATCACATTCGCAAGACCGTTGGCGCTTACGTTGCGGCGATGGGTGGCATCGATGTGCTGGCCTTCACCGGTCGCATCGGTGAATCCAGTTCTGCCGTACGCAGTCTGGCCTGCCAGGGCCTCGAATTCATGGGCATCCGCCTCGACGAGGAGAAGAATCGCACCCTTGGCGCGGTCGCTTCACATGCCGTCATCTCCGCTGATGATTCGCCCGTCAAGATCATCGTCATCGCCAGCAACGACGAGCGCCTGGTGGCTTGGGAAGCCTTGCGTGCTACCGAGCGCAGCTTGATCACCCGCAGCGGCAACGGGCAGGCAGACGAGCCGATCCCCATCGAAATCTCCGCCCATCACGTGCATCTGGCGCAGGCCGACGTGGAAAAGCTGTTCGGCCCAGGCCACCAGCTCACGCCCGAGCATGAACTCTCGCAGCCTGGCCAGTTTGCCTGCGCCGAAAAAGTGCATCTGGTCGGCCCCAAGGGCAAGATCGAGAATGTGCGCGTGCTCGGCCCGACGCGCAAGGAAACCCAGGTCGAGATCGCCATGACCGAGCAGTTCAAGCTTGGCATCCAGCCGCCGATCCGCGAATCGGGCGACCTCGCCAATACGCCGGGCATCACCCTCGAAGGCACGCAGGGCTCGACGACCATAACGCACGGGGTAATCTGCGCCCAGCGGCATATCCACATGTCGCCCGAGGATGCCATGCGCCGTGGCCTGCGCGATAAGTATGTGGTGCGGGTACGTATCGATGGTGACCGCGAGTTGATCTTCGGTGACGTCGTGGTACGCGTGAACCCCAACTTCCGCCTCGCCATGCACATCGATACCGACGAAGGCAACGCCGCGAGCATCCGCACCGGCATGATCGGGCATATCGACGAAATCCAGATACGGCGCTGATTCAGGCAAAAGTCGGCGCTGGCGGGACGGCAGCTGAATCCCTTGTTAGCGAGTCATCATCTATTTGTGCGCATCATCGGGGTCTATCGACGCCGCAGGCGCGCGCCCTCCGGTCCGTAACGAATTTTCGACACCACGTTTGGGCTTGCCCAGCGTGATCGTATAAAAAATATCGAGCGCGTTGTCGCTGCCGGCGCGGCCGATCACCGAAATCTCCCGGGTCAGATTGACCGTCAGCTTGACGATGCTCTCCGCCTCGCCCAGGGTTTGCTCGTAGGAGAGCAGGGCGTTGGAAGAGAGACGTTTGCCGACGCTGAGAATCTGATTGCCGGTGCTGGCGGTCGTATCGTAGCTGCCACCGGCTATCCGGCTCCGCTGGGAGCGACTGTTGTTGTCGCCAAGCTGACCCTGGCGGATACCCAATTCATCGATGCCGAAGTTGGTTTTTAGCTGCTTGACTACGCCAGCGGAGTCACGGCCGAGGATGCTGCCTGCCGCTGGGAGCAACAGCGCGGCATCAGCGGCGCTCAATTGCTCGGGGCCATGGCCGAGCACCAGCCAGGTAAGTTTTTCGGCGTCGGGTAGCTCGGGATCAGAAACCAGCTTGACGGTCGGCTTTTGCGCGGTGCCGCTCACCTGCACGCCGGCTTCCACCGGCAAACCTTTGCGTATGGCACGCACGTCGAGCGCCGGATTTTCGATCAGCCCTTGAAAGGTGAGAATGCCGCGTTCTATTTCCAGTTGCTGGCCGTAAGCCTCGAAGCGGCCATCGCGGGAGCGAATGCTGCCGCTGGCCCGCAGCAGGTCGCGGCCGCTGGCGCGCACGCGCACGTCACCTACCAGCCGGCTGTTCAGCCCGACGCCGTCGAACAGGAAATTGCGCCCCAGATCGGCGCTGATGTCGAGATCGAGATTTTGGCGCAGCGGACTGGCCGACTTTTCGCCTGCCGGCGATTTGATCACCACATCATCGGACAATCTGGGTGTTCCCGCAGCGGCGAGTTGCCAATAACCGGCATCGACGGCCAGCTTGCCATGGATGCCCAGTGTATTGTTTTCCCAGTTCATCCGGCCGTTGCCAGAGAGCAATACCCACTCATCCGGACGCTGATAAACGCCAAAACGCTCGAGCCGAACATCGAGCGCAGCGTGATCGCCGAGTTGGTTACGGTCAACCCGCATTGCGCCGCCGATTTCAAGCCGCCCAGGTCGCCCGGTCAGGGCCGCCAGATCAACGCGCTCACTGCGCAACAGGGCGCGCGGCGGCTTTTGCAGCAGGCTGTCGAAATTCAACTGATTAACGTGCAGGAGATTGTTGCTCAACGCGACATCGAGCTTCCCGTTGGCGAGGTGCAAACCCTGCCCGGGGATCTGCAACATCAATTCCTCACCGCGATAGCTGCCGCTGGAAATCGGTTGCGCCGGGGTGCCGGCAATTTTCAACTCGCCACTCAGGCGACCACCGGTTTTCCAGCCCTCGCCGAGCAAGCCGGCCAGCCAACCCAGGTCATTGCTACGGTTTGTTAAGGTCGCCAGCCACGGCGCTTGCTGGTTGAGCGACCAGGCGCTGCTCATCGCGGCCTCCATTTTGCCGTCCAGTTCGCCGAAGCGCGGCCCACGGGCGCTGAGTTCGGCACGCAATTGCCTGGCGTCAGCATTGGCTTGCAGCGTGGCTTGCCACGGCTGCGCCGGATCAAGTCCGGCGAGTTGCGCCGGACCAAATGACCAGGCCTCGGCAGCCACTGCCACCACCGTCGGCGCAGTCAGCTTGAAGCCCGCAATTCCCCCACTCAGGCTGGCCTCCTGCAACTCACCGCGCCAGCGCATCTCTTCCAGGCTCCCTTGCAGGCTTAGCGCCAGCGTGCGCTCGCTAGCCAGCTCGGCACCACCCTGAATAATGTGGTGCGCATTGCTGCCGCTGGCCTTTAGCTGGATCGCGCGCGCCAGCATGACTTGCCTAGAATCTACAATACGCGCCACCGTCAAGTTGAGTGCGAGTGGTGCGTTGGTGGCACTGCCGGCGTCCAGCGAGAGTTTCAATCCGCTCAGTTGAGCGACGCCCGGCAGATACAAACGGCTCGCCTCGGCACTGGCATTCAGCGTTGGTGCCTGAACGGTACCGGCCATCCTCAGTTGTGCGACGAGCCCGCCTTCGATCCCATAGATGCCATAGGGCGCGAGTCTCGGCGCGTTGATCGCAATCTCAAGTTGGTCACCCGGCTGACCAAAGGCGCCTTGCATCTTGAGTTGATTGGTGCCGGCATTTAGCGTGACATTCGCCTGTTGAACGCGCGGCCAATCGAGACGGATATCACCCCACCCGGCCAATGGCTCGCTGGCAAACTTACTATCGGCAATTTCAAAATGTGCGTCAATTTGCGGGCGCGGCGGCAGCGTGCCTGTGCCTTTGAAATGGCTGTTGATCAGCGCCTTGGGCGCTTTGCTAAAACGGCTTGGATCAAAGCGGCTGAGTTCCCCCTCCAGCTTGAACGCCCGCGCCTGATTGAACGTCAGTGCGCCATTGACCTTGAGCGCAGAGTCGCCGGACGAGAGTTCAAGTACCGGCACCGTGATTTGGCCGGCGGCGTGTTGCGCGTTCACTTTTAAGGCATAACGCGGGTCGCTGAGCTGAGCCTGCAGGGTTTGCTGGTCGACGCTGAGGGTGGCGTTAAGCGGGCCTTTTAACTGAGTTTTGCGCAAGCGTGTAATCAGGCTGCCGGCATCCAGTTTGGCCGCCTGCAGATCAAGATTGAGGACATGCCCCGCCCAGCGGCCACTGCCGCTCAACGAACCGCCACCGCTTAAATCAGCGCGTAGCTGCTCGAAGCGCATTGCCGCAGCATTCCCCCGAAGCTGACCGTGCAGTTGCGCAAGCGGCAAACGCTGGCGGTCGAAGGGGCCGGGCTGCCGGTTGGTGAGCGCAAAATCGCCCGTCAAGCCTTGCCCGGCAGGTTGCAGATTGGCCTCAAGCGCGAGCAGTGCCAGCGGCGCGTCAGGTAACCAGTCAGCGGGATTGATACCGTCCAGCACCAGTCGGGCATCGGCAAAGAATTGCGCCGAGAATGGCGTGATCGTCGCCTTGCCTTGCCCGCTGACGCCTTGCTCAGCCTTGATGGCCAGCTCGAAGCGCTCGAGCACGCCGTCGCCGTGGATTGCGATGTGCAGCGGACGCGCGTCAAGCTGGCCACTGAGTAGTGTACTGAGTTGCGCGCTGAAGTTTAGAGGTAAAGGTGCAGCACCGCCCAGGCTGGCCTCGCCAGTCAAGGCAAGATGGCCGCTCCTGGCAACAAAATCGCTCAGATGGTGAGTTTCACCGTCACTACTCAACCGGCCGCTGATCAAATTCGCAGTGAAAAAACCCGCCCAATCAAAGGCTGAAATCGCCACTTTGTCGACGTCGACCGCAACAGGCAGCCGCAATCGGGTCGGCGGCGGACTGGCATCGCTGCTCGTCGCAATATCAAAGTGCAACTGATCAATGCCGAGTTCGCTGATCGCCAGTTTTCCGCTGAACAAGGCGCCCGGCTGCCAATCGGCGCGCAAACCGGCAATCCGAATCTTGAGGTCAGGACTCTCCCAGCTCAGCGTTTCAAGCGTGAACGGCCCGACCAACTGCCCGCTACTCGCCCCGATTTTCAGCCGTCCACCACTCGCCTGACTGGCAAGCTGCGCCACGTTTTTCAGCCCGCTTTCGCTATGGCTCAGCCAAAAGCCGGCCCCGCCAAGCGCGGCGATCAGTAAAAAGCTGGCGAGGGCGAGTTTGGCGCGCATCTCAGAACGGAATCGCCAGCGAGAAATGCAGATGAAACTCACTAATTCGCTGACCGTAGGCCAGGTCGATGCCGATCGGCCCGGCCGGGCTGCGCCAGCGCGCACCGAGTCCGTAGCCGACGGCAAGACGGGCATCCTGAAGCGCATCGATGGCGTCACCGGCATCGATAAAGGCTGCGATGCCCCAATCGTTGTCGAGCCAATGCGTCGCTTCGGCGCTGGCCACGGCGAGGTAACGTCCGCCAACCACTGCATTGCCGTCCTCGACGCCGAGACTTTGGTACGGATAACCGCGTACCGAACTGGTGCCACCGGTGCGAAACAGGTAATCCTGTGGGATGCCATTCCGCGAATCAGCGATGGTGTAGCCCAGTTCGCCACGCAAAATCAGTGAATCGACGCGGCCCAGCGGAATGAACTGCTGATAGCGGCCATACAGACGCACGAAATCCTGGTCCGAAAGCAGCTCCTGGGCCGCGCCGCCGATTTGCGCTTGCAAAACGATGCCATGATGCGGATTTAGCACATCGTCGACCTGACGCCAGGTCCATGTCACATTGGGCACCAGTGCCTTGCTGTCGGTTTCTTGGGCACCATCCGGCTGCAAATACTCATGTTGCCATTGCAGCGCCAGACGTTGTTCGATGCTGCCACGCTGCTGCACGCTTTGCGCCCCGAAGGCGAAACGCTGGGTTTTCAGCCCCTCAATATCGGTGCCTTCGGCCATGACCCCGACGCTATGGCGGCGATTTTTCTCATCCGGTGGCAGGAACACATCGGCGTAGGCTGTTTGTTTTTTCTGCTCCAGCCGCAGGCCGCTATCAAGCGACCAGGCCTGCTTGAACAGGTTGGGCGTGTGATAAGCAAACTCGATCCGCGCCCCGGTGTTGGAACTGACTCCCGCCCCCAGGGCCAGGCGGTGCGCCGCCTGCTCGCGCACACGCACCAGCACTGGCGCATCCACCGTAGCGCCGTCACCCTCGGCGGCATCCGGATCAAGGCTGACGCTGACCGATGAAAAATAAGGCGTCACCTGCAGCGTGCTCTGCAGCTCGCTGAGTTTGTCCTCGCGATACGCCTCGCCGGGACGAACAAAATGGTTGTAGCGCTCCACCAGTTCCGGTGAATAGCGCTCAAGCCCGCTGTAGCGCAATTCTCCAAAGCGATAGCGCGGACCCGCGTCGTATTGCGCCATCAGCATCGCGCTAGCGGCAAGCGAGTCAATCCCGGCCTCGCTATCGACAAGTTTGGCGGCGGCGTGGTCATTAGCCAGCAAGCGAGAAAGCAAGTCTTGCTTGGCGCGATCCCAATCTTCCTGACGGAAGGGTTGGGCAATGGGCAACCGCCAGCTGGCCACCAGTTCATCTTTGATTTTTGCCTCGATCGGGCCGTTGATCGTTACATTCACCGCCTTGACGGTGGTACGCGGCCCGGGGTCGATTTTCAGGCGCACTGCATCGTTGCTCTGCGCAAAATCGATCACAGGCAAGAAATAACCCTCAGTCGACAGGATTTCACGCGACAATTTTTGCAACTGCACAGCTCCCGCCTCTTCCGGCAAATGCGGCGTCAGCAGTTCAACAATTTCATCCGGCGCATCGAGCGCCAATTCCCCGCCCAGCGCGATCGGCGGGAGGAGAACCAGCAGGCAAGGAAAGAGGCGACGGGCGGATAAAAACACGCGCGGATTCTACTGTGCGGTACAAGCCGGTCGTCTCCCTGTATCATCGCTCACTCTTAACTCAATTCTGGCCCGCACGGCTCGGCAAATAACTTAGGATTAACAAGTGGTTAAAAAAAATACTTGGCGTCTTGCGGCCCTCTGTTTCTTCCTCGTTAACTTCGTCTGCCCCCCCGCAATGGCAGAAGAAGCAGCGCCGACGCCCGCCATTGAAACCGAGTCCGGGGTGAACTACCCCTGGAACGGCCCTTTACCGGGCAGCCCGGACTGGAAAGGCGTTGGGCGCGACACTGCCTATTTTCTGGGATGGCAGTTTTTAGCCATCGGCACGCTCTATGTGATGCCGGAGAGTATTTCAGGTTGGGGTTCTGAGGAAAAAGACTCATATTCCAGCGAAAAATACAGAAACAACTTGACCCCAGTGTGGGATCAAGACAAGGCTGTGGTCAATTACGTGCTCCACCCCTACTGGGGCGCCACTTACTACACCCGGGCAAGAGAACGCGGTCTCGGTCGCATGGAATCTTTCCTGGTCTCGGCCCTCTGGTCCTCACTTTACGAATTTGGCGCAGAGGCTATGTTCGAACCCGTCTCCAAGCAAGACTTGATTGTGACGCCGGTGATCGGCTCGCTGGTTGGGGAGTACTGGTTTGCCCCATTACGGGAACGCATCCGCAATCAGCCGGGCGGTATGGATGGCTGGGACAAGACAATCATGGTGCTCACCGACCCCTTCGGCTTTGCCAATGCCTGGGCGGACAGCGTATTGGGTATTAAATCGAACATCAGTATCCAGCGCACCAGTGTCGCTCCGGCCAGGCTTGACACAATGACCCAAGGTGGCGCATCTCCTCCGCAGTCCGGAGAGAAAATGTGGACCCTGAGCATGCGCGCCGTGTGGTAAGCGCTGCTCCATCCCGAGAAGCTGTTCGAGAATTTGTTGCAGTGGCTGGAGTGCGTGACCTTGGTGGTCCGCAGGTAGAATCGCCTTCATGTCATTTGAAACCCCGTTTGAAGCGCTGATTGGGCTGCGCTACACGTCCGCCCGCAAGCCGGGCGGCGGCAATCGCTTCATTTCCTTCATCTCACTAATTTCCATGCTCGGCCTGGCGCTCGGCGTGGCGGCACTGATCGTCGTGCTGTCGGTGATGAACGGTTTCCAGAAGGAGCTGCGCACGCGCATTCTCGGCGTGGCTTCGCATGCGCAGATATCCGGTGCCGATGGTGAGATGGAAAACTGGCAGCAGGCAATGGATGCCGTGGTGCGCCATCCGCGTGTGGTAGCGGCCGCGCCCTATGTGCAGCAACAGGGCATGCTCTCTTTCGACGGACAGGTGAAAGGCGTGCTGGTGCGCGGCATTTTGCCGGTGGAAGAAGATCGCGTCGCCGATTTTGCCGGCCACATGAAAACGGGTGCGCTGGAACAGCTGCAGCCGGGCGAGTTTGGCATTATTCTGGGCGCAGAACTGGCTTACGCGCTGCGCGCCTTCACCGGCGACAAGGTGACCTTGATCGCGCCGCAAGGCATGGTGACACCGGCGGCGGTATTGCCACGCCTGAAGCAATTCACCGTGGTCGGCATCTTTGAGGTCGGCATGTTCGAATACGACTCGGGCCTGGCACTGCTGCACATGGCGGATGCGCAAAAGCTCTATCAAATGGATGAGCGCGTTTCCGGCGTGCGTCTCAAACTCGATGACCTCTTTGCCGCACCGACGGTGGTGCGTGAATTGGCAGGCGGTCTGGGGCAGGATCTGCGCGTTTCCGACTGGACGAAGAATCACGCCAATTTCTTCCGCGCCGTGGCGATCGAAAAGAACATGATGTTCCTCATCCTGCTGCTGATCGTCGCGGTAGCGGCTTTCAATATCGTGTCCACGCTGGTGATGACGGTGACCGACAAGCGTGCCGATATCGCCATCCTGCGCACGCTCGGGGCGAGTCCCGGCAGCATCATGCGCATCTTCATCCTGCAGGGCACGTTGATCGGCGTGATCGGTTTGGTCATGGGCATTGGCGGTGGTGTGGCGCTGGCGCTGAATGTCGATGTGGTCGTGCCCTTCCTCGAACGCATGCTGGGTATGCAGTTCCTTGCCAAGGATGTTTATTACATTTCCGATCTACCTTCCGATTTGCACTGGTCGGATGTCTGGATCATCGCCGTGGTTTCCTTCACTCTGACAGTATTGGCGACGCTATATCCGAGTTGGCGCGCGGCGCGGGTGAATCCGGCGGAGGCGCTCAGGTATGAGTGATTCCATGAAGGCGCCCGTTCTAGTCTGTGCCGGTCTGGCCAAAATCTTCCGCCAGGGCGCGACCGATGTGCCGGTGCTGACCGGCATCGACCTGAAAATCGGCGCTGGCGAGACGCTGGCGATTGTCGGTTCCAGCGGTTCCGGCAAGAGCACGCTGCTGCATCTGTTGGGTGGGCTGGATGTGCCATCGGCCGGCACAGTTCATCTGCTCGGCCGGGCCTTGGCGGAGGTCTCGGAAGCCGAGCGTGGGCGGTTGCGCAACGAATCGCTCGGCTTCGTCTATCAGTTTCACCACCTGCTGCCGGAATTCACGGCGCTGGAAAATGTCGCCATGCCGCTGTTGATCCGGCGCATGGCCAAGGCGGATGCCGAAGCGCAGGCGGCGGCGCTCCTGACCGACGTCGGCTTGGGCGCGCGGCTCAAGCATCGGCCCGGCGAACTTTCCGGTGGCGAGCGTCAGCGGGCTGCGCTGGCGCGTGCCCTGGTGACACGGCCGGCGTGCGTACTGGCCGACGAGCCGACCGGCAACCTCGATCGCCGTACGGCGGATGAAGTATTTGCCTTGATGTTGCACATGAACGCGGCGCACGGCACCAGTCTGGTGATCGTCACCCATGATGCGACGCTGGCGGCGTCCTGCCAGCGCCGACTTTTGCTATGCGACGGGCGCTTGGGCTCTGCGGATGCGTCGATGATGCCAAGCGCGGACGAGGTACACGCGCCAGGCCAGTCGGATCGCAAGGTAGCCGACGGCGGCCAGTAGTCCGGCCAACAACGGCAGACCGATGGCGAGTGGGGCGCCCAGTTCCACCATCCAGTCGACCACCGCGCTGCCCCATGCTGATAGGGTTTCGCTGCCGGGGTCGCCGTACTCGGGCGGAACGACGAACTGCCCGTGCGCATGCCCGAACAACCCCAGCACGAACCGGCCCAAGGCGAAGGCGACCAGATACAGCGGCACGATGGTAAACGGGTTGGTGTAAAACGTGGTAATGAGCGCGAGCGGCAGATTGATGCGGAAAATGATGGCACAGAGTGCCGCGCCAAGCATTTGCAGCGGCCCGGGAATCAGCCCGCAAAACAATCCCGTTGCCACGCCGCCGGCGGCCGAATGGCGATTGATGTGCCACAGGCGCGGATGCAACAGCGTGTTGCGAAACGGCGCCAGCCAGCGGTTTTCGTGGACCGCTGCGTGGTCGGGCATGTATTTTCTTAGCCAGTTGCGCATGAGGTCATTGTAATGCCGTGGCGGGTGCTGGCTTTTGCGCTGGGCATCTGGCTGCTGCAACAGCGTGCCGTCCTGCCAGCGCCGACTTTTCTGGCGGCCATGGCGGTGGCTGGGTCGCTGCTGTGGCTGGCCGGACGGCAGCGTCGGCGCTGGCTATCCATAATTGGCGCGGCCTTGCTCGGGCTGGCCTGGGCAGGGGGATTTGCCCACTGGCGGCTGGCGGATGCCCTGCCGGTCGAGTGGGAAGGGCGCGACATCGAAATCACCGGCGTGGTTGCCGAGTTGCCGCAACGTTTCGAACGCGGGGTGCGCTTTACTGTTGCGGTTGAGCAAGCGGCTGCGCCGGTGCCGCGCCGCATCGCACTGAGCTGGTATCGCCAGTTCGATACCGATGCGGATGACGAAACCGACGAAGAATTCGCTGCACCCAATGGACTGCCACTGCCGCACGCGGGGGAGCGCTGGCGCTTTCTGGTGCGTCTGAAACGACCGAATGGCAATGTCAATCCGCACGGTTTCGATTACGAGGGCTGGCTGTTTGAGCGCAACATCCGCGCCACGGGTTACGTCAGAAAGTCGGCGCTGACGGGACGGCTGGAGACAGGTGCTGGCGGCCTGTCCGGTGCGATTGAGCGGCTGCGCGAGTCGGCGCGGACACGGATTTCCCATACCTTGCCCGACCAACCCTACGCCGGTGTGCTCGCGGCGCTGGCGGTGGGTGACCAGCAGGCCATCGCGCCGGAGCTCTGGCGCTTGTTTGCCGCCACCGGCATCACCCACCTGATGTCGATTTCCGGGCTGCATGTGACGATGCTCGGCGGTCTCGTCGCCTGGCTAGTAGCCGTATTCTGGCGGCGTTCGCCGCGTCTGCCGCTGCTCTGGCCGGCACAGAAAGCCGCCGCACTCGCCGGTTTCACCGGAGCGTTCGGCTATGCATTGCTCGCCGGCTTCGGTGTGCCGGCGCAGCGTACGCTCTACATGCTCGGTGTGGTGGCAGTGGCGATGCTTTCCGGACGTGCCGTGGCTGCTCCGCACGTGTTGGGACTCGCGTTGCTGCTGGTGCTGCTGCTCGACCCGTGGGCGGTCTTGGCAGCCGGTTTCTGGTTGTCTTTTGGCGCGGTGGCGCTGCTCTTCTATATTGGCCAGGGACGGCTGGGGCAGCGGCACTGGCTGGTCGAATGGGGCAGGGCGCAATGGGCGATGCTACTCGGCCTGATCCCCGCGCTGCTGGCGCTGTTCCAGCAGTTCTCGCTGGTCTCGCCCATTGCCAATGCCCTGGCGATTCCACTGGTGAGTTTTCTGGTCACGCCGCTGGCGCTGCTCGGCAGCCTGCCCGGTGGCGGCATCGCGCTGCAGTTGGCGCATGGGCTGCTGACCGGCCTCATGGTGTTCCTGGAATGGCTGGCTGCCCTGCCGGGCGCGCTCTGGCAGCAGCACGCGCCCCCCGTTTGGGCGGTACCGCTGGCACTGGCGGGGACGCTCTGGCTGCTGCTGCCGCGCGGTTTCCCTGCGCGCTGGCTGGGGCTGGTGAGTTTCCTGCCCTTGTTCTTCATTTTTCCGCCACGACCCGCGCCGGGCGAGATGCGAATCACCGTGCTCGACGTCGGCCAGGGCCAGGCCGTGCATGTGCAAACCGCCACGCACGACTTGATATTCGATACCGGCCCTACCTTTAATGTCGCCGCCGATAGCGGCAACCGCATCCTCTGGCCTTATTTGCGGGCAGCCGGTGTGCAACGCCTGGATACGTTGATTGTCAGCCATGCCGATCAGGATCATGCCGGCGGCGCGGTTTCCTTGCTTGCCGCGCTACCGGTTGCCGACTTCATCACCTCCATCCCCCCGACGCATCCGATCCTGCAAAAGTCGGTGCTGGCGGGACGGCAATGTGGCGACGGGGAAAGCTGGGAATGGGATGGCGTGCGTTTTCGTCTGCTGCATCCGCTGGCCGATGACTACAAGCGCAAGCTGGCGACGAACGCCATGAGTTGTGTGCTCAAGATCGACAGCCCGCACGGCACGGTGCTGATCCCCGGCGATCTCGAAGGTGCGGCCGAAGCGGCCCTGCTGGCGCGCCATGGCCCGGACGTGCAGGCAGATATTCTGGTGGCGCCGCACCATGGCGGCAAGCGCACGTCATCGCCGGCTTTTGTGACGGCTGTGGGGGCACGTGAGGTGATTTTTCCGGTCGGCTACCGGAATCGCTTCGGCCATCCCTACCCGGAAGTTCTCGACCGCTATCTGGCTGGCAGCGCAAGCATTCATCGCACCGATCAGGCGGGGGCCGTCACTGTGAATTATTCGGTGGCGGGCGCCGACATCGTGCATGAACGTGAGCAACGGCGGCGCTACTGGCACAATCCTGACTTCGTTTCCCGTGAAAGTTCGCCATGACAGCAATGCGCCAGAGTTTCGTCAAATGCCTGAGTCCTGCCGGCTTCCATCGCATGGCCTATGTCGAGTGGGGCGATCCGCACAATCCACGTGTGTTGATCTGCGTGCATGGCCTGACCCGTTGCGGGCGTGATTTCGATTATCTGGCGCAGGCTCTGGCAGGTGCATACCGCGTGGTTTGCCCCGACGTCGTCGGGCGTGGTCAGAGCGACTGGCTGCGCGAACCGCTGCACTACGGTATTCCGCAATACGCGGCCGACATGGTGGCGCTGCTCGCACGGCTCGATGTCGAGACCGTCGATTGGCTCGGCACCTCGATGGGCGGCATGATCGGCATGGCGTTGGCGGCGCAAGCTGAAACACCGATCCGGCGGCTGATTCTTAACGATGTCGGGCCGGTGATTGCGGCGGGCGCCCTGGCGCGCATCAGTACATATCTCGCCACACCGCCCGATTTCGCCACGATCGAGGAGGCCGAGCACTACATCCGCCTGATTGCAGCGCCCTTCGGCAATCTCACCGACGGGCAGTGGCGACATCTCACCGAGCGTGTCGTCAAGACCGGGTCGAATGGGCGCATCGCTTTGCGCTACGACCCGGGGATTGCCGCGCCCTTCAACGCCGCAGTGGCCGCGCAAGGCGAAGTGGGCAAGGATGTCGATCTCTGGCCGCTGTATGACGCGATCCGTTGCCCGACACTGGTGGTGCGTGGAGAAACCTCCGATCTGCTGTCACGGCAGACGGTGGCGGCGATGGGCGAGCGCGGACCGCGTGCGCGCAGCGTGGAAATCCCCGGTGTCGGCCATGCGCCGATGTTCATGGATGACGCGCAAGTCGCCGTGGTGCGCGAGTTTTTGCAATGCCTCTGAAAATTGCCGGATTGATTGCTGATCTTGAGGGCGGGGTGTGATCTTCTGCTAGACTTCGTCGTGGCGGGTCTCCCCGCATTGCGGGGTGGTGAATCGGGTCAGGGCCGGAAGGCAGCAGCCACAGCTACTTACTGCAAGTGCCGGGGGTCAGGCTCGCCACCTCTCCCTTTCAAAATGTTTCACGTTTCATACCCGGTTACAAACCGGATATCGTCCGCTTACATCCGCGGCGCCTAATCTCTCCCATCGACGGTTCACTCACAAGGAGAGCAACATGAAACGCAATCACAAAATCATCGCCGGTTTGATCATCGCCGCAGGTATCGGCGGCGCCGCCATTGCGCAAGGCCGCTCTGGCTGCGACGGCATGGGGCCGCAGGGCACCGGGCCAATGGGCATGCAGGGTGGCCCCATGGGACGTCAGGCATCGATGAAGTTCGATCCGGCCGCTCGTGCCGAGCAGCGCCTCGACATGTTCAAAGGCCCGTTGAAGCTGACGCCGCAGCAGGAACCGCTTTGGCAGGCTTTTGCCGAGAAGGCCAAGAGCGAGGCCGGCAAGGGCCGCCAGGCTTTCCAGGCGCAGGCGGCGGATGAAAAATTGACTGCCCCCGAACGCATGGCCAAGCGTCAGGTCATGATGCAGGAGCATCTCACCGCACTGACCGGGGTGAATGAGAACTTCAAGCGCTTGTACGATGCGCTGACGCCCGAGCAGAAGTTACTTGCGGACCAGCAAGTTGCCAAGATGGGGGGCGGCATGGGTGGACACGGCGGTAGGCACGGTGGCGGCATGGGCGGCCCGGGCCGGGGAATGCCGCCGCAAAGCTGATGATCTGCGGCTAAAAGAAGAACGGGCGCTCGATGCAGGGCGCCCGTTTGCGTTTGTTAGAATCGCGGGCATGAATTATCAAGTACTGGCCCGCAAGTGGCGCCCCAAGTCTTTCGACACCCTGGTCGGGCAGGAACATGTGGTGCGCGCACTGGTGCATGCGCTCGAACAGCAGCGGCTGCACCATGCTTACCTCTTCACCGGTACGCGCGGCGTGGGAAAGACGACGATCGCGCGCATCCTCGCCAAGGCGCTGAACTGCGAAACCGGCATCACGTCGACGCCTTGCGGGGTTTGTTCCGCCTGCACGGAGATTGATAGCGGACGCTTCATCGACTACGTGGAAATGGATGCCGCCTCGAATCGCGGCGTCGACGACATGGCGGCGCTGCTCGAAAAGGCAGCGTATGCGCCGAACAGCGGCCGCTACAAGGTGTACATGATCGACGAAGTGCACCAGCTTTCCGGCCATGCCTTCAACGCGATGTTGAAAACGCTGGAAGAGCCGCCGGAGCACGTCAAGTTCATCCTCGCCACCACCGATCCGCAAAAGATTCCGGTGACGGTGCTGTCGCGCTGCCTGCAATTCAACCTCAAGCAGATGCCGCCGGGCCACATCATCGAGCATCTGACGCGTGTGCTGGCAGCGGAAGGCATCGCCTGCGAACCCGCCGCGCTACGTCATCTCGCCAAGGCCGCCGCCGGTTCGATGCGCGATGCGCTCTCGTTGCTCGATCAGGCGATCGCCCACGGCGCCGGTCGTATCGAGGAGGAGGGCGTGCGGGCCATGCTCGGCACGGTGGGCGATGACCACCTGTTTGCCTTGCTTGACGGACTGGCGGCCGGTGACATCCATGCCATGCTGGCGGTGGCTGACACCATGGAGGCACGCAGCCTGAGCTTCGATTCGGCGCTGCAGGAACTGGCGACCTTGTTCCATCGTATCGCGCTGGTGCAACTGGCGCCCAATGCATTGCTTGATGTGGCTGAGCGCGAGCGGCTGGCGTCGTATGCCGAACGGCTCGACGCCGAGTTTTTGCAGCTGTGCTACCAGATCGCCATCCACGGCCGCGACGAACTGACGCTGGCGCCGGATGAGGCGGCGGGCTTCGGCATGACGCTGTTGCGGCTGCATGCGTTCCGCCCGTCTAGCGGGAATGAAAAAGTCGGCACCCACGGGACGGCGCAGCCGGGCCGTTCCAGTACGGGGACGGCGCAACCGGTACGCCAAAATACGACGTTGCCAAGAGCCGCTGCGCCGCAGCCACAACTAACAACAGTCGTTGCACCGGCTTCAACCCCAATGGTTGCCGCTGGGCCTGTTGAAGCCGGGAGCGATGACTGGCATGGCTTGGCGGCTGGTTTGCCCGCCGGCCTAGTCCGTCAGTTGGCCCAGCATTGTGAGTTGGCGAGTCTCGACGATGCGCGCATCGTGCTGCGCCTGGCGCCGGCACACAAGTATCTCCAGTCGCATCAGGAAAAACTACGTGCGGAACTCATCAAACATTTTGCTCGTCCGCTCGTTCTTGAAATCGTGCTGGCCGAACCCGAGGGGGAAACCCCGAAAACCCGCGCTGATGGTGAAAAACGCGAACGGCAGGACCGCGCCATCGCCGCCATCGAGAGCGATCCCCTGGTCAACGAGTTGTGCGACCTGTTCGACGCCAGCATCGACGAATCCACCATCAAACCCATTTAAGGAAACTCACATGTTGAACAAAGGCGGCATCGCCAACCTGATGAAACAGGCGCAGAAAATGCAGGAAAACATGGCCAAGGCGCAGGACGAACTAGCCAATCTCGAAGTCGAAGGCCAATCCGGCGCTGGCGCTGTCAAGGTGGTGATGACCTGCAAGCATGATGTCAAGCGCGTGATGATCGATGCGTCGGTGATGGACGACAAGGAAATGCTCGAAGACCTGATCGCCGCCGCCCTGAACGACGCTAACCGGCGCGCCGAGGCCTTGTCACAGGAGCGCATGGGCTCGCTGACCGCCGGCCTGCCCTTGCCGCCGGGCATGAAACTGC
>JAABQX010000009.1 GCA_011391215.1 Rhodocyclaceae bacterium | reverse complement strand
TGGCTTGGCCACAAGCGTAAGCGACGGGGTCAGCAATGTGCCAACAGTGGCACATGTTGCTGCAGCCGCAGACAAGGTCGTACATTTTGCTGCATTAGTGGGGGCTACTGCGCATCCTGCCACGTTGATTGCGCTTGCAGAACTCAATCCACCAGCCACACCAGCAACCGCAGCTTTATTTGCATCATCGGTCAAATCGATAAACTTCGGCAATGCTGTCGCAGCCAAGATGCCAAGAATCACGATGACGACGATCAGTTCGATCAGGGTAAAGCCGGCGCTGGTTTTCTTCATTTGTGATATCTCCAAAGGGTTGTTGAATTCGATTCGAGCAGGCAGCAAGCCTAGCATCCGGTCACTACGACTGCACTGACCACCGGGGCGGCACCGGCTGCGACGGGCTCAGTATAAGTGAAGGAGCAGGTCGCCGGGGCGGCGGCGCCCGTAATCTGGAATGTTTGCACGGTGGCCGTACCGGTGACGGTATAGCCTTCTGCGGTCAGTTGCGCCACGGTGGGGTTGAAGACGCCCGTCAGTCCGGCGGCAGCGATGATGCCGGCTGTACCGCCAATTGCCGCAGTGGCGACCGCTTCAGGATAACCGTTCAGCACGGTGATAAGGCCGTTCTCCGAGCAAACCGTGGTGACGTTGTTGGCCGTACCGCCACCGGCCGGACAGGCTGCCGCATCAGCGACGCCGCCACGGGTAAGCACTGCAGCATGGACCACTGCGGCGGCGGCATTGACTGCGCCGCGTGCGGCGTTGAGTTTGGCGATGCGCGCATCTCTCTGCAAGCCGACGAAGCGCGGGAGCGCGACAGCCGCGAGGATGCCCAGAATGGTGATGACGATCACCAGTTCGATCAAGGTAAAACCGGCTCCGTTACGCGGTGCGCGATTGATTCCGGCGCGAGTGCTTTTTGTCATGTTGTTCCCCTCTTGTTTTCGGTTTCTAACCACATCAAGCTGGGCATGGTAACCCAGCCCGTCACGATCGCTATTTGAAACTGGTGGTGGAAGCCAGCGTAATTGCGCCGACCGGGCTACCGGCGGGTACCTGTGTTCCGGCCAGTTCGGCGGCGGAAACAATGCGCCAGCGTTGTTCGTGTCGGCTGTCGAGCGGATCGGTCAGATTGCTGTCGTGCCGTGGCCGATAGACGATTTCACGTGTCCCGCCGTCGAAACACCATGCGCCGGGCGGCATTACTCTAGGGCAGGCGCCAATGTAGTCCTGCGGTACTTTATCGAGGAATATCGTCGGGTTAGTGCCGACGAGCAGCGGCAGCGAGGCCTCTTCGCCCCGCATGATGCGTGCCGCGATTTCAAACTGCAGGCCGTTGTTCATGTTGCGTACTGTCGACTCCATTACCGTGCGTTCGCTTTGCTCCTGGAGGGCGTGGAGGCTGTCGAGCAGCAGCATCCACACGATACCGCTAACGGCAACGATCACCGAAAACTGTAGCAGCGCCTGCATGCGCCGCGACGGCCCGCTCACTTTTTCATGGCCACTTTGCCCAGGTCCCACAGCGGCAAGAAGATGCCGAGGGCGAGCACCAGCACCATTGCGCCAAGCATGACGATGAGGATCGGCTCGATCTGCTGCGCGAGGGTCTTGAGCTCATACTCCACCTCGCTCTGATACATCTTGGAGATTTCCTCCATCATTTCGTCGAGCGAACCGGATTCCTCGCCGACGGCGATCATCTGCAGCACCACGGGCGTAAACGCTTGTGAGGCGATGGCGGCGCGTAGCACCGATTCACCGCGTTCGACCTGGTCGCGCATTTTGTCGACCTTTTGCGCGATGAAGTCGTTGTCGACGGTCTGCGCCACGGTGGTGAGTGCCTGGATCACCGGCACGCCGGAGCGCGAGGCGAGCGCGAAGCTGCGCGCGAAGCGGGCGAGGGTGGCTTTCTGCACGATCTTGCCGGCAATGGGCAGACGCATCTTGAACTTGTCCCACAGATAGCGGCCCCGTCGCGTGCCGATCCAGGATTTGAAGCCGAAACCGGCGGCAATGACGGCGACGAACAGGGCATGCCACCAGGCGACCATGAAGTTGGAAAAGCCGATGAGGATGCGCGTCATCAAGGGCAGGTCGGCGCCGAAGCCCTCGAACACTTTGGCGAAGGCCGGAATGACAAAGATATTGACGACGAACATGGCGACGACCATGGCCAGGATGACGAAGCTGGGGTAGCGCAGCGCCGACTTGACCTGCTCGCTCATGAAGCGTTCGAACTCCATGTGGTCGAAGAGGCGCAGGAACACTTCCTCGAGCCGTCCGGTCATTTCGCCGACGCGCACCATCGCCAGGTAAAACGGCGAGAACACCTTGGGATGGCGCGCCAGCGACATCGACAGTTCGCGGCCGGAATCGAGACTTTCGCGGATCTGGCCGAGCACGGTCTTCATCGTCGGATTGACGCTCGATTCCTGCAGGCCGGCCAGCGCGCGCATGATCGGCACGCCGGCCTTGAGCAGGGTGTATAGCTGGCGCGTGAATAGCATAATTTCGACGTGCAGGATCTTCGGCGCGAAGAGATCGAAGCTGCCCGCCGTTCCCTCTTTCTTCTTCAAGGCGCTCGCCGGCGCCGGCTTGATCTCGATCGGCGTGACGCCGCTGCCGAATAGCATGTCGGCGATCGCCGACGCCGTGGCCCCCTCGAGTACGCCATTGACGACTTCGCCAGTGCCGTTGCGGCCGCGGTAGGTGAAGGCTGGCATGCTTTAACTGACCCTACTCATCGAGCTGGGTGGCGATGCGCATGGCTTCGTCGATGGTGGTGCGGCCTTCTACCACGAGGCGCACGGCGTCGCGGCGCAGGGTGTGGCCCCCCATCTGCTCGCGGCCGATACGCATGAACTCGTTGGGGTCGCCGTGGTTGGCAGCTTCGACCAGCGCGTTGTTCATCTCGAGAAATTCATACACCGCCTGCCGGCCTTGGTAGCCGGTGTTGGCGCAGTGCGGGCAGCCGCGCCCGCTGGCGTATTTGAACTGGTCGACGCGGTCGCCGAGTTCATAGCGCAGCCATTCAAGTTCATGGGGTTCGGGTTCGTGCGGCTCGCTGCAGTTCTGGCAGATCACGCGCACCAGGCGCTGCGCCAGCACCATCTGGATCGACAGCGCCACCATGTAGCGTGGCACGCCCATGTCGAGCAGGCGGATCGGCGTGGATAGAGCATCGTTGGTGTGCAAGGTAGACAGCACCAGGTGGCCGGTCATGGCGGCACGCATGCCGATTTCGGCGGTGTCCTGGTCGCGCATTTCACCGACGAGGATGATGTCCGGGTCCTGGCGCAGGGCGGTGCGCAGCACGCGCGCGAAGCCCAGGTCGATTTTTTCATGCACCTGCACCTGGTTCAGACCGGGCAGGCGATATTCGACCGGGTCTTCGACGGTGATGATCTTGACTTCCGGGCTGTTGAGTTCGTTCATCGCCGCATATAGCGTGGTGGTTTTGCCGGAGCCGGTAGGGCCGGTGACGAGCACGATGCCCGAGGGGCGCGAAATTGCATGACGGAAGCGTTCGAGCACGCGCGGCGGCATGTTCAGCTTGTCCATTTGCAGCAGGCCAGTGTTCTGCGCCAGCAGGCGCATGACCACCGATTCGCCGTGTTGCGTGGGCATCGACGAGATCCGCACATCGACGCTGCTGCCGCGTACCTTGATATTGAAGCGGCCGTCCTGCGGCAGGCGCTTTTCCGAAATATCGAGGCCGGACATGAGCTTGAGGCGCAGCACCAGCGCGGAGGCGACCTTGCTGTCGGCCTCGGTCTGGACGTTCAATACGCCGTCGATGCGGAAGCGAATCAGCAGCGATTTCTCTTGCGGCTCGATGTGGATGTCGGAGGCGCGGGTTTTTTGCGCTTCCTCGAATACCGTCTGCAGCAACTTGACGACGGGCGCGTCTTCCGATCCAGGCGTGACGCTCAGGCCGCTGCCAAACTCGACGGGTACGTCGCCCATTTCCTGCGTCAGGTCTTTCGCCAGGTTGGAGATTTCCTCCGTGCGGCGATAGACGCGGTCGAGCAAGGGCAGCAACTGCCCTTCGGTGACGACGGCCAGATCGATATCGCGCTTGACGAGTCGGGCGATTTCGTCGAAAGCGGCGAGATCGGTGGGGTCGGACATACCGACGCGCAACAGGCCGCGGTTTTCGTCGAGCACCAGCGCGCGGAAGCGCCGCGCCTGAGCTTCCGGCAGCAGCTTGACGAACTCCGGCTTGGGCTGGAATACCTTCAGGTCGATGAAATCTGCGCCAAGCTGACGTGCCAGGGCCTTGGAAATACCTTCCTCGGTGGCGTAGCCGGATTCGACCAGTACACGACCCAGCTTGCGCCCGCTGCGCTTCTGTTCGTCGAGGGCAAGCTTCAGTTGCTCATCGGTGATGACGTTCTGCTGTACGAGCAGATCGCCGAGTCGAATTTTCTCGGGACGGGCCATGAGGGTACGTGCTGTTGGTTAAACTGCGGAAACCTTACCATGCCACATCTCCCATGTTCCAGATCGTTCTATATCAGCCGGAAATCCCGCCCAATACCGGTAATGTGATCCGCCTGGCAGCCAATACGGGCTGCATGTTGCATCTTGTGCAGCCGCTCGGCTTCGATATCAGCGATGCTTCGCTGCGCCGCGCCGGGCTGGATTACGCCGAATTTGTCGAGATGCGCGTGCATGCGGATTGGACGGCTTGTCTCGCGGCATTGGGTGGAGCGCGACGCTTTGCTTTCAGCACGAAAGGTTTGACGCGCCATGATGCGGCGGCTTACCAGCCGGGTGACGCCTTCATTTTTGGCCCGGAAACGCGAGGCTTGCCGGCGGAAATGCTGGCGGCCCTGCCACCGGAACAGCGTTTGCGACTGCCGATGATGCCGTCGAACCGCAGCCTGAATTTGTCGAATACTGTGGCGGTGGCCGTCTATGAAGCGTGGCGGCAGCAGGAATTTTCCGGCAGCGTGTAAAAAGTCGGCGTGACCGAAGGAAATCCCCGTGGGACTGGCGGGACGGCGATCGAGCGTTGCTTACTCGTGCTTGGGGTCGCGCTTCATCAGCCTGTCGACGGCGGCAGCAGCCGTCAGATGACCATCCAGCAGGTCACGCACCGTTGCCGTAATCGGCATGTCAACACACAGCGCTTCAGCGCGGCGGGCGACTTCGCGGGCGGTCATCACGCCTTCGGCAACATGACCCAGATCGCGCTGGATGTCGGCGAGCGACTTGCCGGCGGCGAGCGCCAGGCCGACACGCCGGTTGCGCGAGAGGTCGCCGGTGCAGGTGAGGATCAAGTCGCCCATGCCGGCCAGGCCCATGAAGGTTTCCGGCCGTGCGCCCAGCGCGACGCCGAAGCGGGTGATCTCGACCAGTCCCCGTGTCATCAGTGCGGCGCGGGCGTTCAGGCCCAGCCCGAGACCGTCACAGATACCGGTGGCGATGGCCATGACGTTCTTGACTGCGCCACCGACCTCGGCACCGACGATGTCGTCGTTGGCATACAGGCGCAGGCGCGGACCGTGCAATTCATGCGCCATGGCTTCGGCAAACGCGGCGTTGGCTGAGGCGAGCGTGATCGCTGCCGGCAGCCCGCGCGCCACCTCGTCGGCGAAGCTGGGGCCGGTGAGTGCGCCGCAGAGTGCGGTTGGGTGGACCTCCAAGACCGCCTGATGCGGCAGCAATCCCGTGCCGGTTTCCAGACCCTTGCAAACCCAGAGAAAAGGCAGCTTGGGGACGTTTTGTGCCAGCTGCCCGGCGGTCGCGCGCAAACCGGCCATCGGCGTGGCGATGATCGCAAGATCGGCCGCAGTCACTGCAAGCGCGAGATCGGCAGTGACGTCCAATGTGTCAGGGAAGGGGTAGCCAGGCAGAAAATCGGTATTCTCTTTGGCACGCTGCATGGAGGCGGCGTGCTCGGTCTGCCAAGACCACAACGTGACGGCGTGACGCTCGGCGAAGGATATGGCAAGCGCCGTTCCCCAGGCGCCGGCGCCCAATACCGCCAGGCGCATCACCGGCTCCGCTTCACAGGCCCCAGACCTGGGAAGCTTTTACGAAGCCCTGCTGGCCATCGCGGTGGCGCACTTTGGCCCAGCCGGCGGGAGCAGATTCGACGAGCTCAAGCAGTACATCCGGCTCGGCCTCGAATACCAAGGCAGCCGACTCTGCCGCACTGGCACGCACTTGCGCCCGCTCGGCACGAACCTGTACGCTGCGTTGCTCCGCCAACTGGCGTTGCTCGATCCAGGCGAGATCGCCCTTGGCGTCGCGCACCTTGACCCAGGCGGCGAGGGTGACAACCATCTCGACAGGAGTGCCGGCCGCAATGGCGAAGAGCGGCTTGGCTTTTTGCGAGGGCGCATCGTAAAGGGTGGTTGTCTCGCTCACCGAACGGTAGTCGAGCGCCGTGGAGACGCTCGAAAACAGCAGGGCGAGGACAAACAGCGGGAGGCGCATTACTGGATGGGAATTTCGTGCAGGCCGGCCGCCGCTTGCTGGGTTTGTTGTTGAACCAGGCGTTCGCGGTAGATGGCCTCGAAATTGACCGGTGCCAGCAATACCGGCGGGAAGCCGGCACGGGTCACGGCATCGGACACTGTTTCGCGGGCGTAGGGGAACAGGATGTTGGGGCAGGCGACGGCGATGATCGGCTCGAGTTCTTCATTCGGTATGTTGCGAAGCTGGAAGATGCCGGCTTGCGACGCCTCGATGAGGAACTGGGTCTTGTCGCCGATCTTGGCCGTGACCGTCAGCGTCAGCAAGACATTAAAAATGCCCTCGCCGACTGCTTCGCCACCCGTCTGCATCTGCAGGTTGATTTCGGCGGCCTCGCGCTCAAGGAAACACTGTGGTGCATTCGGCACCTCCAGCGACAGATCCTTGACGTAGATTTTCTCGATGCTGAAAACGGGATTGTTGCCCTGTGCGGCTTCGCTCATGATGATCCTGAATGTGAAGGTTGAAAGGGCGGCATTCTAATGCCGCAGCCAAATTAAGCGGCGAGCAAGGGATCGAGTTTGCCTTGGCGGTCGAGTTCGTGCAGGTCGTCGCAGCCGCCGACATGGAAGCCGTCGATAAATATTTGCGGCACGGTACGCGCGCCGGGAACACGCGTTTCCATTTCCTGGCGTTTGCTGGGGTCGAGGTCGACACGGATTTTTTCGATATCGGTAACGCCCTTGCGCTTGAGCAGGGCTTCGGCGCGCACACAATAGGGGCAGACGGCCGTGGAGTACATCTCGATCTTGGCCATGGGTGAATCTCCTTGCGATTTATCTTTTGGTCATCGGCAAGCCGGCATCACCCCAGGCGCCAACGCCGCCGGCAAGGTTGAATACCTGCTGGAAGCCGGCTTTTTTGAGGGTGCTGCAGGCCGAGCTCGAGCGGTTGCCCGAGGCGCAGACGACAATGATGGGTTTTTCCTTGAACTTCTCGATCTCGGAAAGATGCTTGCCCAGGTGCCCCAGTGCAATGTGGCGTGCATTCGGGATATGGCCGGAGGACCATTCGGCGGTTTCGCGCACGTCGACGACAATGGCATCCTGCCGGTTGATCAGCAAGGTCGCGTCGCCCACCGAAATATTGCTGCCGCCAGGGCCATTGAAGACCTGCCAGAGCAGCATGCCGCCGCTGATGGCGGCCAGCCCGGCCCACATCAAATTCTGCTGGATGAATTCCATTCCGTGTTCCATTGGTTAAATTTCCCCGCTTACCCGGACATGCTGCAGAAAACTTCGCGCATCATCACGATGAGTTGCAGGGTGCGCTGGTCGGCAACGCGGTAGAACACGCGGTTGGCGTCCTTGCGCGTGGTCAACACGCCCTTGTCACGCAGGATCGCGAGGTGCTGGGAGATGTTACTTTGCGAGGTGCCGACGGCTTCGACGATGTCCTGCACGCAGACTTCCTGATCGCCGACGATGCAGAGAATCTTCAGGCGCAATGGGTGCGAGATCGCCTTCAGGGCGCGTGCGGCAATTTCGATTTGTTCGGTCTGGTCAACCAGATCGGCGAGTACGAGGCTGCTCATGGATAAAACCTGTCAGTTTTCAAGTATTTCAAGTTTTCAAGCGTTCGGGTGATTGCATCTGGGTCAAAAGCTCAGCCGCAGTAACCTCGCCGGCGTTATCCCCCGGTATGCTGAGCTTGCGAAAATGCAATTGGGTTGCATCCATCCCGTCCGACCGGGCGGCCGACAAGATCGGCTCGAGCTTCGACAGCACGATGTCAGGATCCCCTTTCGGAAGCAGTACCCAGAAACTGCTGACCCGGGTACGGGAAAGGAGGTCGGTATGCCGCAAGGCTTGGTTGATTTCACTACCAACGCGCCGCACGAGTTCCATCGCGTACTTTGCGCCCAAAGCGTTGCCGAGTTCAGAAGGATTCGTGAAGTCGATCAGTACCAGCGAGAAGCTCATATCCGGCTCCCGCTTCCGCCATTGCAGAAGCCAGTCTGTCATATGGACAAAATGCTCTGGCGGGACTTCGTTCTTGAATGTGTAATCTTTTAGGTAGGCACGCATCGATTTTTATAACAACTGGTTGCTCCAGCATCGGCCGGCATCATACTTGGATTGAAATGCCCTGTCGATATTCCTCCAATCACCGTGTCCGTTTGCCTTCAGCCGGTTCGGCTTAGCGAATTTCCAGCAGGCTCTCGTCCCAGGCGGCGTGCTTTTCGAGACCCACCAGATTAGCTATGGTCGCGGCGATGTTCGACAGTCCGGCGGTCGCCGTCTGCTTCAGGCCCAGTTTGCCGCCGCTGACCTTGTCGTAGAGGATCAGCGGCACCGGGTTCAGCGTGTGTGCGGTCTTGGCCTTGTAGGAGCCATCCTTGTTCTGCGCCGGCTCACCGGTCTTCTTGTCGATCTCGTACATTTCGTCGGCATTGCCGTGGTCGGCAGTGATCAGCGCCACGCCGCCCAGCGCATCGATCACCGGCAGGATGCGCGCCAGTTGCAGGTCGACGGCTTCGATGGACATTGTCGCCGCGCGGAAATTGCCGGTATGACCGACCATGTCGCCATTGGCGAAGTTGCAGCGCAGCGTCTTGTATGCACCGCTCTTGAGGGCGGAGATCATCGCATCGGCGATTTCGGCCGCCTTCATCCATGGCCGCTGTTCGAAGGGCACGACGTCGCTGGGGACTTCCTGATAGGTCTCGCCGGCGAATTTTCCGGAGCGGTTGCCGTTCCAGAAGTAGGTAACGTGGCCGAACTTCTGCGTTTCGGAGCAGGCGAACTGGGTGATTCCGGACTTGCTGAACCACTCGCCCATGGTGTCCTTGATCGCCGGCGGCGCGACGAGAAAGCGGGCCGGCAGCTTGAGGTCGCCGTCGTACTGCAGCATGCCGGCGTAGGTGACTTTCGGCACCCGCACGCGGTCGAATTTGTCGAATACGGTTTCCTCGAAGGCGCGGGTGATCTCGATGGCGCGGTCGCCGCGGAAGTTGAAGAAAACGACCGAATCGCCATCCTCGATGGTGCCGACCGGCTTGCCGTTCTCGGCGATGACGAAGGGAGGGAGATCCTGGTCGATGGTGCCGGGATTCTGCTGGCGCAGCCCGTTGACCGCCGCCGTGGCATTGGCGAACTGTGGTCCCTCGCCGAGCACATGGACCTTCCAGCCATTGTCGACCATCGACCAGTTCGCGTCGTAGCGATCCATGGTGATGTTCTGGCGCCCACCGCCGGAGGCGATACGGGCATCGAAATCGGCATCGCTGACTTCAGCAAGAAATGCCTCGAAGGGCACCACGTACTCGAGTGCGCTGGTTTCCGGCACATCGCGGCCGTCGAGCAGGGCGTGGATGCATACGCGTTTGACCCCTTCAGCCTTGGCTTGAACCACCATCGCCTTCAGGTGGTCGATGTGGCTGTGCACGTTGCCGTCGGAGAACAGGCCGATGAAATGGATCACGCCGCGCCCCGTCTTGGCACCGGCAACGATCTGCTGCCACGCTTCGCCACGCCAGATGGCGCCTTCGTTGATGGCGTTGGCGACCAGCGACGCGCCCTGGCTGTAGACCTGCCCGGCGCCAATCGCGTTGTGCCCGACCTCGGAGTTGCCCATGTCGTCGTCGGAGGGCATGCCGACCGCCGTGCCGTGGGCACGCAGGCGGATATTCGGATAGCTGGCGAACAGGCGGTCGAGCGTCGGCTTGCGGGCGGCGGCGATGGCGCTGCCGACGTCAGTTTTGGGCAGGCCGTAGCCGTCCATCACGATGATGACGACCGGCCCCGGAATTCCGGGAAAGGAGGAGAGTTTCTCAAGCATGTGGGCGATTCCGGCGGGAAGGGAGGTGGCACGTTTGGCGGCGCAGAGACGAGTATCCGCGCCCGGGTAGGCCCAGTCAAGCCACAAAAAAAGCGGACAATTCATGCGCTACAGAACCGGACAAGTCTAACAACCCGCGACATACTCCCCTAATGAACGACCTTCCATTTCTTGGCCGATCCGGCAGCCTCGGGTTGATGCTTCTGTTGTGTCTGCCGGGGTTCGCCCTGGCGGCCAGCGATGGGCGCGCGGTGAAGGGGGAGCTTGAGTCGGTTCGCGAGCAGCGTGCCGTGCTGGAGCGGCAGCTCAAGCAAAGTGAATCTTCCCGCGCCGAGACCGCCGACCAGCTGCGGGATACTGAAAAAGCCATTTCCGTCCTCGGCCGCAAATTGCGGGCGCTGGGCGAGGAGCGTGCTGCTGCCAAGGCCGAGCTGGCCGAACGCGAACGCGATCTGAAGCAGCTGGAACGCCAGACCGCTGCCCGCCAGGCCCAGTTGGCCCGACTACTGCGCCACCAGTTTCGTCCGCAAAAGACCGATTCCCTGGTGGAACTGCTGGCCGGCGGTGACCCTGCTGCTGCTGCGCGTGACCGCCATTACCTGGCCCTGCTATCGCGCGCCAAGCTGGAGTTGCTGGATGGCCTGCGGCGAGATGCCGCCGAGGCGCGCCAGATGGCCGTGGTGGTAGAGCAGCGCAGCGACAAACTTGCCGAACTGGCCCGCCGCGAGGAAATCGATCGGGCGAATTTGAGCCAGCGACAGCAGGAGCGCCAAGCGGTGCTGGAGAAGATATCAAAACAAATCAATGCACAACGCCGGGAAATTGATACCCTGAAACACAATGAGCAGCGTCTGGGCAATCTGATTGCTGTGCTCACAAAGCGCAGCGCCAATTCCAAACCCAAGCCCAAACCTTCCGCCGGCAAGCCGGCAACGCGCAAAAGTGAACCTTCACCAGCCGCGACGGTATCCGGCGAACCGGTCAACCAGAATGGCGCTTTCGCCAGGCAACGCGGAAAACTATTGCGCCCGGTACAGGGAACGATCGCTGGCCGTTTTGGCGCCCGCCGCGACGACGGCCAATCGACGTGGAAGGGGCTGTTCATCCGTGCCGCCGAAGGCGCAGACGTGCGCACGGTGGCGGCCGGCGTGGTGGTGTTTGCCGACTGGCTGCGCGGCTATGGCAACCTGATCATCATCGACCACGACGACGATTTCCTGTCGGTGTATGGTAACAACCAGTCGCTGCTGGCCGATGTGGGCCAAAAAGTCGGCGCCGGCGGGACGGTGGCCACGGTGGGTAGCGGGGTCGGCGGAGGCGGGGGCCAGCCGGAATCCGGTTTATACTTTGAACTCAGGCATCAGGGGCGGGCGTTTGACCCCTTGAAGTGGCTGAGCGCACCACAAAATTGATTGCCCATACCGTTTTCCATCGAGGTTCCCATGCGTAGCAAGTTGCAGCAATTCGGATTGATTCTCGTCGGCCTCGTGGCCGGGGTGATGTTGAGCCTCAATTTTTCCGCCATCGCCCAGAAAGAAGCCGGCGCGCCCTTGCCAGTCGAGGAGTTGCGCAGCTTTGCCGATGTCTTCAATGCCATCAAGCAGGGCTATGTCGAGCCTGTCGAAGACAAGGTGCTTATCACCCATGCCATCAGCGGCATGTTGGCCAATCTCGATCCGCACTCGGCCTATCTCGATGCCGATGCTTTCAAGGATCTGCAGGTATCCACACAAGGCGAATTCGGCGGACTCGGCATCGAGGTCGGCATGGAAGATGGCCTCGTCAAGGTGATTGCGCCGATTGATGACACTCCCGCCTACCGCGCCGGTGTGAAGGCGGGCGACCTCATCATCAAGCTCGACGAAACACCGGTGAAGGGCATGACGCTGAACGATGCCGTGAAAAAAATGCGCGGCAAGCCCAAGACCTCGATCAAGCTGACGATTATTCGTAAGGGTGAGGTGAAACCGCTCGAAATTACCATCGAGCGTGACAAGATCAAGGTACAAAGCGTCAAGTCGAAGACCATCGAGCCGGGCTACGCCTATCTGCGCGTGACCCAGTTCCAGGAAGAAACCGCGTCTGACGTCGTGAAGCATCTCGACAAGCTGTTCAAGGCGGATACGGAGAGCAAGGGCACGGGTCTCAAGGGGCTGGTGCTTGATCTGCGCAACGATCCGGGCGGCCTTTTGCATGGCGCCGTCGGCGTTGCCGCTGCTTTCCTGCCGGCCAACAGCATTGTCACTACTACCGACGGCCGCGTCGAGGACGCCAAGCGCAAATACACCGCCGCCAGCGAGGATTACCTCCGTTCCAATCACGAGGACTTCATGAAGAAGCTGCCTGCGGCGGCGCGCACCGTGCCGATGATCGTGCTCGTCAACGGCGGCTCGGCCTCGGCTTCTGAAATCGTTGCCGGCGCTCTGCAGGATCACAAGCGCGCCGTCATCATGGGCACGCAGACCTTCGGCAAGGGCTCCGTGCAGACGGTGTTGCCGCTGTCAACCAAGACTGCGATCAAGCTTACCACGGCGCGTTACTACACCCCGAGTGGCCGTTCGATCCAGGCCAAAGGTATTACCCCGGACATCATCGTCGAGGAAACTGCGAACGGCGGTTCGCGTGAGCGCTTGCGCGAGGCCGATCTTGATCGTCACCTTTCCAACGACAAGGATAGCGAGAAGGCGTTGCCAGGGAAGAAGGACAAGACCGACAAGACTGATAAGGCCGACAAGACCGATAAATCCTCGGAAAATGGTAAAGATGATGGCCAGACGGCCCCCGTCGAACCGGCTTCCAAGAGTGATTATCAAGTAATGCAGGCGCTGAACCTGCTCAAGGCCTTGCAGGCTGTAAAAAAATGAACCCGGAGCGCGCGCGCCTCCTGCGTGACCAGGAACGCGGCCTCCACCGGCCGCATCCACTGGCACCGCAGGCCGGAACGCGCAAGCATCGCGAGATTCGTTTCTGCAAGCTGAAACACTGGCAGGTTCCCGAGGCCTTTGCACTACTGAACGAACTGCCCGGGCTCGAAGTTGCACCAGGTACGTTGCCGAATGGTATTTCGGTCTGGTACGAAGTAACCAATCACAGTATGGAGGCCCTGGAAAGGATGTTGCAAGACCGTGGCTTCCATCTTGAAAACACCCTCTATTGCAAGCTGATTCGCGCCCTCGTCTATTTCACCGAGGAAACGCAGTTACGCAATATGGGCCAGCCTGAGCGCCTCATCAAGAAGTCGCACGATATCTATTCGAAAGCCTGGGAACACCACCCCCACGGCGATCACGACGACACGCCGCCCGAGCTGCGCGAAGTCAAGTAGCTTGCGCGAATGAATACCCGTAATCTCTCCGCGTGAACGATCAGGAACTGCTGCGCTATAGCCGCCACATCCTGCTGCCGCAGATCGGCATTGAAGGGCAGGAGAATCTTCATGCCGCGCGCGTGCTGGTACTCGGTGCCGGCGGCTTGGGTTCACCGGCTGCGCTGTATCTGGCTTCCGCCGGTATCGGTACGCTGGTGCTCGCTGATGGCGATACGGTCGACCTCACCAACCTGCAACGGCAGATTCTCCACCGTACCGCAGCGATCGGCCAGCCCAAGGTAATTTCTGGGAAGGCGACACTCGCTGATCTCAACCCGGAATGTCAGGTCATTCCGCTAGAGGAAAGATTGGTCGGCGAGCGTCTGGATGAAGAAGTTGCCGCCGCCGACGTGGTGCTCGACTGCTCCGACAATTTCGCCACCCGCCACGCCGTCAACCGCGCCTGCGTGAAGCATCGCAAGCCGCTGGTTTCGGGCGCGGCGATCCGCTTCGATGGACAGGTGGCGGTCTTCGATGTGCGCCAACCCGCCACGCCTTGTTACCACTGCCTGTTCCCCGAAGCCGAGGATGTCGAGGAAGTGCGCTGTGCCACGATGGGCGTTTTTGCTCCCATCACCGGCATCATCGGCGCGGTGCAGGCTGCAGAGGCTTTGAAGCTGCTGATTGGTTGCGGCGAGTCACTGTCCGGCCGCCTGCTGCTGCTCGACGGCTTGGCGATGGAATGGCGCAGCATCGCGGTGCCGCGCGATCCGGCCTGCCTGGTGTGCGGCGCCTAGAGAATCTCGAGCAACTCGACCTCGAAGACCAGTGTGGCATTCGGCGGAATCACGCCACCGGCGCCACGCGCGCCGTAGCCGAGCGTGGGTGGGATCGTCAGCTTGCGCGTACCGCCCACCTTCATTCCTTGCACGCCTTCATCCCAGCCGGCAATGACCTGGCGTGCCCCGAGGGCGAATTCGAACGGGTCGTTGCGATCCTTGCTCGAGTCGAATTTGTTACCGTTGGTCAGCCAGCCGGTGTAATGCACCGAGACCGTGTGTCCGGCGGCGGCCGTGTCGCCCGCGCCTTCAACGATGTCCTCGATCACGAGCCCGGTTTCCGTGGTGTTTTCTGCCATGAGTGTCTCCCTGTAAATGTGATTTTCGTTCAGGCCAGCCTGGCCAGAAGGCGTTGATCGATACCGATCATGCGACGGTCGGTGATGACAAGACGGCGTGCGCCAACCAATTCGACAAGTTCCGGCAGATCGGCCATGTCGCGCGCCTTGTCACCCAGTAGTACGGGTGCCTGATAGATCAGCAGTTCATCGACGAGGCCGCCGCGCAGCAACGAACCATTGAGTTTCGTGCCTGCCTCGACGAGGACTTCGTTGATGCCGCGCCTGCCCAGTTCCATCAGCATCGCAGCAAGATCGACCTTGCCGGCGTCATCCGGCAATACGACAACTTCGGCGCCACGTTCGGTGAGGGTAGCAATCTTTGCGGGATCGTGCTGTGCGCAGAAAATCAATGCGCCGCCGGAGAGCAACCTGGCATCCAGCGGGGTTTCGAGACGGCTGTCGATAACGACGGGACGCGGCTGGCGCGTTGTCGATACTTCACGCACGTTCAGCCGGGGATTGTCGTCGCGCACTGTGCCGAATCCTGTCAGCACTGCACAGGAGCGTGCGCGCCAGGCGTGGGCATCGCGGCGGGCATCCGGGCCGGTGATCCATTGCGACACGCCATTGTTGAGGGCCGTCTTGCCATCGAGGCTCATGGCGACTTTCAGCCGTAGCCAAGGCCGGTCGCGCGTCATGCGCGAGACGAAGCCGATGTTGAGTTCGCGCGCCTCCGTTTCCAGCAAGCCACTTTCGACGGCGATACCGGAGGCAGCCAGCATTGCCAAGCCCCGGCCCGCGACGAGCGGATTCGGGTCCTGCATGGCCGCCACTACACGGTGGACGCGCGCGTTAATGAGCGCATCCGCACAAGGCGGGGTGCGGCCGTGGTGACTACACGGTTCGAGGGTGACGTAGGCCGTACAGCCCGCCGTCCCGTCAGTGCCGACTTTTCCGAGTGCGTTGATCTCGGCATGCGGTTGACCGGCCTTTTCATGCCAGCCCTCGCCGATCACTTGATGGTCTTTTACCAACACACAGCCGACGCGCGGATTGGGCGTGGTGGTGTAGAGCCCGCGCGCCGCCAGTTGCAGGGCGTGGCTCATGAATTGATGATCGGCAGTAGTAAAGCCCATGGAAAAAGTCGGGACTGGCGGGACGGCTGCTATGCCTTGGTCCGGGGCGCCTTGACGGGCACTTTAGGCCGCTTCACTTCGCGAATCGCATCGGAGAACTCATCGACGTCGGCGAAGTTACGATAGACCGAGGCGAAACGGATGTAGGCCACCTTGTCGAGCTTTTTCAGTTCGCGCATCACCAGTTCGCCGATGCGATCCGAGGTGACTTCGCGCTCAGCCAGTTGTACCAGTTTGTCTTCGATACGGTCGAGCGCTGATTCGACGCTCTCGGTGGTGACGGGGCGCTTCCTCAGCGCCAGCAGCATGCTCGACTTGAGCTTGTCACGATCAAAATCGACACGGCTGCTGTTCTTCTTGACCACCAGCGGCAGTTGCAATTCCACGCGCTCGTAGGTGGTGAAGCGTTTGTCGCAGGCGAGACAGCGGCGCCGCCGGCGGACGGTGTCACCCTCTTCGTTTTCGCGCGTGTCGACAACCTGGGTATTGTCCTCGGTGCAGTAGGGACAGCGCATTTAATTGGGCGCCCTCAGTTTCCGTAAACGGGGAACTTCTTGCAAAGTGTCGCCACCTGTGCCCGTACCTTGGCGAGCACGGCCTCGTCGGCCGGTGCTTCGAGCACGTCGGCGATCAGGTTGGCCACCGTCTCGGCCTCGATCTCGCGGAAACCGCGTGTGGTCATCGCCGGCGTGCCGATGCGGATGCCGCTCGTCACGAAGGGCTTCTGCGGGTCGTTAGGGATGGCGTTCTTGTTCACCGTGATGTGCGCCTTGCCCAGCGCCGCTTCGGCATCCTTGCCGGTGATGGCCTTGGCTTGCAGATCGACAAGAAAGACATGGCTCTCGGTGCGGCCGGAGACGATGCGCAGGCCGCGCTGCTTGAGCACCTTGGCCATCACCTGGGCGTTGCCGATCACCTGTTCCTGGTAGTGCTTGAACTCGGGCGTCATCGCCTCCTTCAAGGCGACGGCTTTGGCGGCGATGACGTGCATCAGCGGGCCACCCTGCAGGCCGGGGAAGATGGCCGAGTTGATGGCCTTTTCGTGCTCTGCCTTCATCAGGATCAGGCCGCCGCGCGGGCCACGCAGGGTCTTGTGCGTGGTGGTGGTGACGACATCGGCGTGGGGCACCGGATTCGGGTAGAAGCCCGCCGCGACGAGGCCGGCGTAGTGCGCCATGTCCACCATGAAGATCGCGCCGACATCCTTGGCGATTTTGGCGAAGCATTCGAAATCGATGCGCAGTGCGTAGGCCGAGGCGCCGGCGATAATCAGCTTGGGCTTGTGCTCGCGGGCGAGGCGTTCCACTTCCTTGTAGTCGATGGCCTCGTTTTCATCGAGGCCGTAGGGTACGACGTTGAACCACTTGCCGGACATGTTGAGCGCCATGCCGTGCGTCAGGTGGCCGCCGGCGGCGAGGTTCATGCCGAGGATGGTGTCGCCGGGCTTGAGGAAGGCCAGGAACACGGCCTGGTTGGCCTGCGAACCGGAATTCGGCTGCACGTTGGCGGCTTCGGCGCCGAACAGCTTTTTGGCGCGGTCGATGGCGAGTTGCTCGGCGACATCGACATATTCGCAGCCGCCGTAGTAGCGCTTGCCCGGGTAGCCCTCGGCGTACTTGTTGGTGAGTTGCGATCCCTGGGCTTCCATGACCGGCCACGAAACGTAATTTTCCGAGGCGATCAGCTCGATATGGTCTTCCTGACGCCGGTTTTCATCGGTAATAGCGGCGAACACTTCGGGGTCGGTTTTGGCGAGGGTATTATTCTTTGAGAACATGGCAGTAGCCCGATTCAGGGGAAGGGAAAACGCGATTTTATCACGCGGGTTTCCGGCACCCTCTCCTCAGAGTTCATCCTCAGAGTTCGTCCAGCGCCCCTGCCAGATGGTCGCGCTCGGCCCATGACAGCAGCGTCCAGCAACCATTCACCACTTCGATCCAGTTGATGGCGCAATTCGGGATGGCGAAGTCGCGCGGTGTCGTCAGCGGTTTCCCGGCAGCCTGCCGGTGCAGAATGTCGAGCACCCCACCGTGGGTGAACAGCGCCACAGCTCCCCCGGTATGGCGCCGCACGATATCCTCGCAGGTATTACTGATGCGTGCCGCCAAGTCGAGCAGACTTTCGCCACCGCTCGGCACAAAGCGCGGATCGCGGGCATGGTGGCGCGCATAGTCCGCCGGGTAGCGCGCTGCCGCTTCGTCATAGGTCAGCCCCTGGAAAACGCCGTAGTGGCGTTCGCGCAGGCCGGGCGAAAGCTGCAATGGCAAATGGGCGAGGTGAGCGGTTGCTTCCGCCGTCTGGCGCGCCCGGACGAGATCGCTGCTGTAAATGGCGGCAAAGCCTTCACCCATCAGGGCATTGCCGGTCGCCCGCGCCTGGGCATGGCCGAGCGCCGACAGGGGGATGTCGATCTGACCCTGGACACGCTTGCCTGCGTTCCAGTCGGTTTCGCCATGACGCACGACGCACAGGCGGGTGGGCCTGGCCAGGGGATAGGGCGTGAGGCTCATCGCCGTCCTGCTGGTGCCGACTTTTTACGACTCAGTTCGCTTTGCTGCGTGGCGATGGCCTTTTGCTGCCGCTCGTGCATGTAGTTGCCAAAACCCAGTTCGCCGTAGCCCCAGTTCCAACCCTGATTCCTGAGAAACGCGGCATAGCTGCCATAAATCTTTCTCCACTGCGGGTTCTTGCCGGACAACTCGGCATATAGATCCTGTGCTGCCTGGTAGGCGGCATCCAGCACGGTTGCCGGTAATGGCATCAGCTTGACCTTGCCGGCCAGCAGTTCTTTCAAGGCCAGCGGGTTCTTCGCATCGTATTGCGCTTGAATGTCGCGATGGGCGACGGTCGTGGCGGCTTCCAGGATCGCCTGGTTTTCTTCGGTCAAGGCATCGTAGGCGCGCTGATTGACGTAAAGGGAAAACTGCGATCCGCCTTCCCACCATCCGGGATACGCATAGTGCTTGCTGACTTTTTGCAAGCCGAGCTTGCTGTCGTCGTAAGGGCCGACCCACTCGGCAGCATCGATATTGCCGCGCTCGAAAGCTTTGACGATCTCGCCTGATGGCAGATTGCTCGGCTTGCCGCCGATGCGCTCGAACACCCGGCTACCGAGGCCGGTGATACGCATGCGCAGCCCCTTGAGATCGGCCAGCGACTTCACCGGTTTCCGGTACCAACCGCCCATCTGGGCGCCGGTATTGCCCATCGGGAAGTTGATGATGCCAAAGTTTCCGTAGAACTCGCGCAGCAGGGTCAGGCCATTGCCCTGCTGCATCCAGGCTGTCATCTGTCGGGCGTTCAGGCCGAACGGGATTGCCCCGTCCAAGGCGAAAACATCATCCTTGCTGATGTTGTAGACCGCTGAGGTATGCCCGCACTCGACATTGCCGTTCTGCACACTATCCAGCACGCCGGCGGATGCGGTCTGCTCCTCGGCTTCCTGAAGCAAAATCTCGAACTTGCCGCCCGAGATTTCCTTGACCATGCGGATGAACGCCTCTATTCCGCTGTGGGGAATGTCCTGGATCTTCGGGAAGCGGGATGCCAGCCGCCAGCGGATCGACTGACCGGCTTGCACCGCAGGGGCCATGCCGGTTGCCAGGATTCCGGCCAGACCGGCGGCGCCAATGAATTTACGTCTTTCCATGGGAGTGACTGAACTGCTCGGTAAAGTTGCAACAATAACCCCAATCCACTTTGCTACCGGCTTGCGGCTTTCCACAATGCCATGGCCAAGCACAGGCTTAGACGTTAACATTGCACCTTGCAAAAAACATGTCGGCAGGTTGCGGATATCGGCATTATGGCGCGTCGGTAACCTGCTGCGGAGGAGAAGTTGATGAATTTCCTGTTGCAATTCTCGCGTCTGGTCGATGACCTCAATGAGCGCGTCGGCCGCCTGACGATCTGGCTGATCCTGATCGTCGTGCTCATCAGTGCCGGCAATGCCGTGTCGCGTTTTGCCTTCAACCTGAGTTCGAATGCCATGCTGGAGATCCAGTGGTATCTGTTCTCGGCGGTCTTTCTCTTTAGTTCCGGCTACGTCCTCAAGCGCAACGAGCACATCCGCATCGATGTCGTCACCGGACGTCTTTCCGAGCGCGCGCAGAACTGGATCGACGTCTTCGGCTTCATTGTGTTTTTGCTGCCGATGGCGCTCCTGATTGCCTACTTGTCCTGGCCGGTCTTCATGAACGCCTGGACGACCGGCGAAGGTTCGCCCAGCCCCGGCGGCCTGATCCGCTGGCCGGTGCGGATTCTCATGCCGGTCGGTTTTGCCCTGTTAATCCTGCAAGGGCTTTCCGAGCTGATCAAGCGCCTCGCCTTCCTTGCCGGTAGCGGCCCCAACCCGCTAAAAAGGGAAGCCGGCCCGAGCGCCGAGCAGGAACTGGCAGAAGCCATCAAGAAGCATCAGGTCGCTCCCCAGGTCGTCAGTTATGTCGAGGCGAACCATGAAATGGTCGAGCCCCAGCACAAGCAAGGAGACGCCAAGTGACCGAGTTTCTCATCGCCAACATGGCGCCGATCATTTTTGCCTCGCTGATCTTCTTCCTGCTGCTGGGCTTCCCGGTCGCCTTCGCGCTGGCCGCCAACGGTATCGTCTTCGGCTTCATCGGCATGGAGCTGGGCCTGTTCCAGCCCACCTTCTTCCAGGCGCTGCCCGAACGCATCTTCGGCGGCATCATGCAGAACGACACGCTGCTGGCCATCCCCTTCTTTACCTTCATGGGGCTGATCCTCGAACGTTCGGGCATGGCCGAGGATCTACTCGAGACGATCGGCCAGCTGTTCGGCCCGGTGCGCGGCGGCCTTGCCTACGCGGTGATCCTGGTCGGCGCGATGCTCGCGGCCACCACCGGCGTCGTCGCGGCCTCGGTAATTTCGATGGGCCTCATTTCGCTGCCGATCATGCTGCGCTTCGGCTATGACCGGCGACTCGCCTCGGGCGTCATCGCCGCCTCGGGCACGCTGGCGCAGATCATCCCGCCAAGCTTGGTGTTGATCATCATTGCCGATCAGCTCGGCAAGTCGGTCGGCGACATGTACAAGGGCGCCTTCGTGCCCGGCTTCGTGCTCACCGGCCTCTACCTCGCCTACGTGATGGGCATCACCATCTTCTTCCCCAAGGCTGCCCCGGCGTTGCCGCCCGAGGCGCGCGTCTTCCGCGAACCGAACGGCAAGACCGGTGGCGCCTCGCTGCTGGTGATGACGATCGTTTCCGTCGGTGCGGCCGTGTTCTGGTCACTGCAGCAACCCGCCGACAAGCCGACCGACGAACTGATCGTCGTCGCGATGTGTCTCGGCATGGCCGTTGCCTTTACGTTGGCCGTCGTTAACCGCGTTTTCAAGCTCGGCCTGTTTTCGCAGATGGCCGAGAAGGTGACTTTCGTGTTGATCCCGCCGCTGGCGCTGATCTTCCTCGTGCTCGGCACCATTTTCATCGGCATTGCCACGCCGACCGAGGGTGGCGCAATGGGGGCGACCGGCGCGCTGCTTATGGCCGTGGCGAGAAAGCGCCTGTCCTGGTCGCTGCTCAAGCAGGCGATGGATTCGACCGCCAAGCTCACCACCTTCGTCGTTTTCATCCTCGTCGGCGCGCGTGTCTTCTCGCTGACCTTCTACGGCGTCGACGGCCACCGCTGGGTCGAGCACCTGCTCTCCGATCTGCCGGGCGGGCAGACCGGCTTCCTCATCGTGGTGAACCTGTTGATCTTCTTCCTCGCCTTCTTCCTCGATTTCTTCGAGTTGTGCTTCATCGTCGTGCCGCTGCTCGGCCCGGTGGCCGACAAGCTCGGCATCGACCTGATCTGGTTCGGCATCCTGCTGGCGGTGAACATGCAGACCTCGTTCATGCACCCGCCCTTCGGCTTCGCACTGTTCTACCTGCGTTCGGTCGCGCCCACCGCGCGCTACAAGGACACCCATACTGGCAAGCTCACCGAACCGGTGACGACCGGCCAGATCTACTGGGGGGCGATTCCTTTTGTCGTGATCCAGGTCATCATGGTCGGCCTGATCATCTTCTTCCCGGAGCTGGTCGGCCGCGATACGCAGATGACGCAAGCGCAGATGGACCAGCAGGGCGAGATGATCGACATCCAGAAAATGCTGCAGGAAGACTCGGCGGCGGATACGGCCCGCGAGGCTGCAAAAGTCGGCGCTGGCGGGACGGCGGAAGATGCCGGCGATGCGCTCACAAAGTCCATCCGCGAGGCGAACCAGGCCAAGTAAAGCTGCCCTTACTTACAAAAAAGCCCCGCAATGCGGGGCTTTTTTGTGTGCAGCATTTGCTTGGTGCTATTTTGCCTGCAGGCGATGAATGTAGTCCACGAGTGCCAGAATACGGCTGCGAACATACATCTCCATGTCGTAAGGCATGTCGATGTAGTACTCACCTGCCTTTGCTCCTTCACGGCTATAACGGTCTCCCCAGATCGGCATTTCGCGACTGCCGTGGCCTTTGACTTGCTGGCGGCCATCGATCACAGAATAAAGCCGGTCGAAGGGAAAAACGCCGGCATTTTTCTTGGATAGCATACTGAGGTCGGTTGGCATGGTTTTGAGAAACTCGACGCCGGCAACTTCAGCGCCTTCCACCTTGCCACTGACGCCGTGGCATACGGCACAGCTGTTCATGTATTCCCGTTTGCCAAGGTCAACGGCCGCTTTTTTATCGGCGGCCGCTGCCAGCCCGGAACCGAGTGTCAGGGCGCCCAGGGCCAGAATTACTGCTGATGTGTATTTCATGGCAAGCTCCTTTCGTCCGGTGCTTACTTGATGTGGGTCTGCAGGAAGGAGTCCATGCCGAGTTCGGCCACGCCGAACCACTGGTTCATGTCCTTCTGGGCCTTCAGGTAGTCGGTGTAGATCTTCTTGAAGCCCGGGTTTTTAGCCGACTCGTCGTTGTAGAGCTGGACGGCTGCTTTATAGGCTTCCTCGATGATCTCGGCCGAGTATTTCTTGAGCTTGACGCCCTGGCCGACCAGGCGGCGCAGCGCAAGCGGATTCTTGTAGTCGTACTCGGCCATCATGGTGACGTTGGCTTCATAGGCGGCGGCCTGGAAGGCTTCCTGATATTCCTTCGGCAGCTTGGCCCAGGCATCCTTGTTGATGAAGAAGTTAATGCCGGGACCCGGCTCCCACCAGCCCGGAAAGTAATAATTCTTGGCGACCTTGTAGAAGCCCAACTTCTCGTCGTCGTAGGGGCCAACCCATTCGGCGGCATCGATGGTGCCTTTTTCCAGCGCCGGGTAAATGTCCGAGCCGGGGATCTGCTGTGTGACCATGCCCAGTGCCGAGAAAACGGTACCTCCGAGGCCGGCAATGCGCATCTTGACGCCCTTGACGTCGGCCAGGGTGTTGATCTCCTTGCGGAACCAGCCACCCATTTGCACGCCGGTGTTGCCGCCGAGAAAATGAACCACGTTGTAGTTGTTGTAGAACTCCTGAAGAATCTTGTCGCCACCACCAAAGTAGACCCAGGCGTTGAGCTGGCGCGCATTCATGCCGAAGGGCACCGAGGTGCCGAAGCCGAAGGCCTTGTCCTTGCCGACATAGTAGTAGGAGCAGGTATGGCAGCATTCGACGGTGCCGTTTTGCGTCACGTCCAGCGCCTGGCCGCCCGGGGCGATTTCACCGCCGGCGAACACCTGGATATCGAACTTGCCGCCGGTCATGGCTCTCAGACGATTGGCCAACACCTCGGCGCCACCATAGATGGTGTCGAGGCTCTTGGGGAAACTGGAGGTGAGACGCCACTTGACGGCTGCCGTTTGGGCGTGAACAGCCGGTGCGACACCTGCGGCCAGGATGCCGGTCAGGCCGGCATGTTGCAGAAACTTGCGTCGTTCCATACATCATCTCCTTGGTGTTGTTGTGGGCATCCCGCGACTGCGGAACGATCGCGAAATACTACACCCAAAGATAGAGGAGTGAACTGCTCAACTGCCCGCTACGGTCATGCGGTTAACCACAATGGAGCCGACCGTGCGCGAGCCCCGCGTCACGACATCGCGGCCGATCATTTCGATGCCGGAAAACATGTCGCGCAGGTTGCCGGCGATGGTGATTTCATGCACCGGATAGGCGATTTCGCCTTTCTCGACCCAGTAACCCGCTGCACCACGCGAGTAGTCGCCGGTGATGTAGTTGATGCCATGGCCGAGCAGTTCGGTGACCAGCAGGCCCGTGCCCATGGCGCGCAGCATGCCGGCAATGTCGGCGGGCGCATCCGGACTCGACGCGACCAGCAGGTTGTGGCTGCCGCCGGCATTGCCGGTGGTTTGCATGCCGAGCTTTCTGGCGGTATAGGTCGACAGGAAATAGCCCTGCAATACGCCATCGGTAATTACACTGCGGTCGAGTGTCGCCACGCCGTCATCGTCGAAGGGGCTGGAGGCCAGACCTTTTTTGATCAAGGGTTGTTCCTCGATAGACATCCATTCAGGAAAAATGCGCGTGCCCAGCGAATCGACGAGAAAGCTGGACTTGCGGTAAAGGCTGCCGCCGCTCACGGCATGGACGAAGCTGCCGATCAGCATGGCGGCCAGCGGCGCCTCGAACATCACCTTGCACTGGCGTGTCTTGAGCTTTTTCGCGCCGAGACGTGACAGCGTGCGTCGTGCGGCGTAGTCGCCGATCGCTTCCGGCGTGGCCAGATCGGCCGGATCGCGCCAGCCCGAATACCAGTCGTCGCGCTGCATGTCTTTGCCACCCTTGCCACCTTGGGCGATTGGCACACAGGAAATGTAATGTCGCGTCGACGGGTAGCCACCCATAAACCCGAGGCTGTTGGCCGAAACAAAATGCGCGGCATGCGCCGAGACCGAGGCACCTTCGGAGTTGCTGATCAAGGGGCTGACGGCAAACGCTGCCTGTTCGCTGCGGCGGGCAATTTCGATGGCGTCCTCGACGAGAATCGGCCATGGATAGTAGAGGTCGAGATCGATGGCGTCGGTGTTGCGCGCCAGCAGTTCGGGCTCGGGCAGGCCGGCACAGGGGTCTTCGGCGGTGAAGCGGGCGATCGACAGTGCGGCCTCGACGGTGGCGCGCAGAGAGGCCGCAGAAAAGTCCGAGGTGCTGGCATGGCCGCGCCGTTGGCCGAGATAGACGCTGACGCCGATGCCCTTGTCACGGTTGAACTCGATGGTCTCCACCTCGCCCTTGCGCACCGTCACCGACTGGCCGTAGCCCTCGGAAACATCGGTTTCACAGGCCGTAGCGCCGCAGTGTGCGGCATGGCGCAAGACATCGGTAGCAAGTTGGCGGAGCTGGTCGGAGGTATAGGAAAACGCGGACATGGGGGATGGGCTCAGAGTGGCCGGGGCCGAAAGCTATAATCTTACCCGTGGAAACTTATGATAAGCCCAGCAAAAGCGCACTGAAGCGCGAGATGACCGATCTGCAGACGCTCGGCGCCGACTTGGTCGCACTCTCAAAAGATCAGTTAAAGAAGCTTGACCTGCCCGATGCGTTGCGTGACGCCGTGCGTGACGCCCAGCGCTTTACCCAGCACGGCGCCCATCGTCGCCAGTTGCAATATATCGGCAAATTGATGCGCACCCTTGATCCGGAACCGATCCGTGCTGCGCTCGACGAAATCAACGGACTCTCTGCCGCCGCCAATGCGCGCATGCATGCACTGGAGCGCCTACGCACACGTTTTCTTGAAGAAGAAACCGTGATCGGCGAAATTGCCGCCGCGCATCCTGATGCCGACCTGCAGCAGTTGCGCCAGCTACGCCGCAATGCGCTAAAAGAACAGCAACTCGGCAAACCGCCGCGCGCGTTTCGCGAGTTGTTCAGGGTGCTGCGCGAGTTGCAAGGCGTGCCCGAGGCCACTGAAGTCGTCGTGGATGATGCAGATGAGTGACACACTGCTGGTCGGGCTGGTTTCCATTTCCGACCGGGCCTCGTCCGGCGTCTATGAAGACAAGGGCATTCCAGCGCTGGAAGAGTGGTTCTCCGCCACGCTGGCCTCGCCCTGGCGCATGGAAATGCGGCTGATTCCCGACGAGCAATCCGTAATCGAGCAAACCCTCATCGAGTTGTGCGAAAGCGTCGGTTGTCATCTGGTGCTGACCACTGGTGGCACCGGCCCCGCACCGCGCGATGTCACGCCGGAAGCGACGCTTGCTGTTGCACATAAGGTGATGCCGGGCTTTGGCGAGCAGATGCGCGCCGTCAGCCTCAAGTACGTGCCCACCGCGATCCTTTCGCGGCAGGTCGGGGTGATCCGGGGAAAGACGCTGATCCTCAACCTGCCGGGGCAGCCGAAGGCGATCAAGGAAACGCTCGATGGCGTTTTCGCCGCCGTGCCTTACTGCATTGACCTGATCGGCGGGCCCTACATCGAGACGCGCGAGGATGTGCTCAAGGCGTTTCGGCCCAAGAGCGCAATAAAGCCACGCCCCAGTTGACGCCAAAACCGGTCAGGTCGGTCGCTACTGCGCCCAGCCCGCCGCTGCAACTGCAGGCCGACAGATCCATGTGAATCCACGGCGTCTTGCCGATGAAGCGGCCGAGAAAACGCGTGGCGAGGATGTGGTCGGCGTCGCCTTCGAGCGTGCATTGTTTGATGTCAGCCACCTTGGAGTCGAGCGCCGGTTCGTAGTCGGCGTCCTGCGGAAACACGCAGACCCGTTCGCCGCTGGCTTTGCCGGCCGCGACCGCCTGCGTTGCCAAAGCATCATCGCTGGCAAAGACCCCCGAATAACGCTGGCCAAGCGCGGACAGCATGCTGCCGGTGAGCGTGGCGAAGTCGATCATCAATGCTGGTTTTTGCTGCGCCGCCAGCGCCAGCGTGTCGGCCAGCACCATGCGTCCCTCGGCATCGGTATGCACGACTTCGATGGTGGTGCCGTCGAGCGCCTTGACGATGTCGCCCTGCGCGTAGGCGGTCGGTGAGATGTGGTTCTTGGCGATGGCCAGCCAGCAGTCGATGGCGACGGGCAGATGCAGTTCTGCGGCAGCGGCGAGGATGGACAAGGCTACGGCGGAGCCGTTCATGTCCTCATGCATGCCGGCCATGTATTTGGCCGGCTTGAGGTTGTGGCCGCCGGTGTCGAAGCAGATGCCCTTGCCAACCAGGGCGAGCGTTTTCGCAGCTTTCTTTTTCGGCCGCCACGACAGATGCACGATGGCCGCGCCACCGCCGTCACCATCACTGCCTTGGGCGACGGCGCAGAACGCACCCGCGCCCATTTTCTTCAACTTGCGGAAGTCGTATTCCTCGATGCCCCAGCCGTTTTCCTTTGCCAAAGCGCTTAGGCGCTGGCGGTAATGCAGCGGATCAAGCTGGTTGGGCGGCAGGGCGGTCAGTTCGCGTGCCAGCAAATTGGCACGGGCCAGCGCCTGAACCTTGGAAAAGTCGGCGCCGGCGGGACGGCATGGGAGAGTGATTTCCTTCAGTGCCGTCGGCATTTTCTTCTTCTGCTGTGGCAACGGCACGCCATTCACCAGCGCAACGTAGAGGGCATCCGCAAGCGCATCGTCATCGACGCCGAGCGGAACGATGTCGAGAGTCTTCGGTGTTTCTTCCAGTAGCAGCATCGTTGCCTTGCGCAAGGCGGTGAGACGCTCGAAACGCGGCTTGGCGGGGTCAATCATCACCAGCGTGGCGCGTCTTCCGTCGGCAAGGTCGGCCGCAACGGGTGACTTGGCCAGTTCGTCGGGTTTGACATCCTTGCGCTTTACCAGTCGTTGCCAGAAATCGCGCCCGGGCAGATCTGCGGGGAGAGCTTTGCCTGCGGGAACCAGATAAAGCAGGTGATCGCCTTTAGGCGAAGGGGAAACAGTGACTTTTGGCAACGGCATGTCGGAAGCTCCATATAATTCGACCGATTATGCGTCAATACCTAGAACTCATGCAGCACGTGCTTGACCACGGGCACGTCAAGGCCGACCGTACTGGCACCGGCACACGGTCGGTATTCGGCTGGCAGATGCGCTTCGATCTGGCGGCCGGGTTTCCCGTGCTGACGACCAAGAAATTGCACCTGCGCTCGATCATTCATGAATTACTCTGGTTTATCCGGGGTGAGACGAACATCAAGTATCTCAAGGACAACAAGGTCTCGATCTGGGATGAGTGGGCCGACGAAAACGGCGATCTCGGCCCGGTGTATGGCCACCAGTGGCGTCACTGGCCGGGGCGTGACGGCAAAGAGATCGACCAGATCACCCAGCTGATTGAGGGCCTGAAGAAAAATCCCGATTCGCGCCGCCACATCGTGACGGCCTGGAACCCGGCCGATGTGGACCGCATGGCGCTGCCGCCCTGCCATGCGCTCTTTCAGTTCTACGTTGCCGACGGGCGCCTGAGCTGCCAACTCTACCAGCGCAGCGCCGATATTTTCCTCGGTGTGCCTTTCAACATTGCCTCCTACGCGCTGTTTACCTTGATGGTGGCGCAGGTGTGCGGCTACCGGCCCGGCGATTTCGTGCATACGCTGGGTGATGCGCATCTCTACAGCAATCATCTGGAGCAGACGCGCCTGCAGCTGTCGCGCGAAACCCGTGTGCTGCCGGTGATGCGCGTCAATCCGGCCGTGACCGATCTGTTCGCCTTCCGCATCGAGGATTTCACGCTCGAAGGCTACGACCCGCATCCGCATATCGCGGCGCCCGTTGCTGTATGAGGGCGGTATGAAAGTCCTGGCCGGTGATCTGGGGGGCACCAAGGCGCTGCTGGGAATTGCTGAATTTGCTGGCAATGTGCCGCGTTTTATTCTGACCCGCCGTCTCGCCAGCGCCGATTTTTCCGGTGTCGATGCGCTGCTGCGCCAATTCTGTGGCGAAGCTGCCGATCAGCTTGCGGGCATCGATGGCGCCTGCCTGGCCGTTGCCGGACCGGTAAGCGAAGATGGACGGCAGGCGCGTTTTACCAACCTGCCGTGGCAGGCCGAGGCCGCCGTGCTGGAACCACTGCTGGGTGCGCCGCTGACCCTCGCCAATGATTTCGCTGCCGTGGCTGCCGGCATTGCCACCTTGCCTGACGAGCAGCGCATCACTTTGCAGCCTGGCGATCCTCTAACCGACGGTGTGCGCCTGGCCATTGGGGCCGGCACAGGGCTGGGCATGGCGACAATCGTCATGGGCGGCGACACGTTCCGGATTCTGCCCAGTGAAGGCGGGCACGTGGGCTTCGCGCCGGCCAATGAAGTGCAGGATGCGTTTGCCGCATTCCTGCGGGCCGGGCAGGGGAGGGCTACCGCCGAGCGTGCCATTTCCGGCATGGGGCTCTCCACCCTGTATCGTTTCCTGGCACAACGTACGTCCGCCGACCTGCCGGATCCTCTGGCGGCGGAAGATCCGTCGGCCGCCATCGGTGCACGTGCGCTGGCGGATCCTGCCAGCCTGGCACGGCGGACGGTAGGCATGTTCGCGGCCATGTATGGCGCATTTGCCGGCGACATGGCGCTGACGCTGATGGCGCGTGGCGGGGTGTTTCTGGCTGGCGGTGTTACCCAAAAGTTATTACCTGTGCTGCGTGAGGGCGCATTCATGGATGCGTTTAACGCCAAGCTCGAACATGCCGATTTGGCGCGTAAAATGCCCGTATACGTGGCGACGGACCCCGAAATCGGCCTGAATGGCGCTGCCGGATTGGCCCGCATGGCTTTTTGTCAAGCGTAAAAGCATTGATCGATGTCAATAAGCAGCAACATGCGTGGTGTATAAATCGTACCGTAGCTAAAAAAATTAACCATCTATCGTCAATTCTGAGGAGACTGCAATGGCAACAACCACGAAATCCGGTGAAAAACCGGTGAAATCAAAACCTGCTGCGGTAAAAGCCGCAGCGCCAGCCAAACCTGCTGCAACGGCTAAGCCCGTAGCTCCGGTAAAGCCCGCAGCTGCCAAAGCCGCAGCGAAGCCTGCCGCCGCAAAGCCGGTCGCCGAGGCAGCACCTGCCAAAGTATCGGCCGCTGCTGCAAAACCCGCCGCACCCAAGAAGGAAGCTGCGTCCGCGAAACCCAAACTTGCACCGCTGGCGCCTGATCAAAGGCGTTTCTATGTCGAAGTTGCCGCGTATTACATTGCGGAACGCCGTGGTTTTCATGGCGAGAGCCAACTCAATGACTGGGTGGAAGCTGAAAACGAAATTGATCGCCTGTTGAGCGAGGGCATCCTGAATCCATAAATTACTAACGCTGTAACTCATACTCCCGCCCGCCAGAGGGAGCCAGCCCGCGGATGTTGTGCGGGCACACATAAAAACATGCGGCGGGTATGCCAAACAGCATTCTAGGGAGCAACAAATGCACCACGATCTGCCACTGAACGATCCACAGGCCTCGCTTGGCCGTTCTTGCAGCCAGCTGACGCGTTCGACCTATGCCATCATCCTGGCGGGCGGCCGCGGTAGTCGGTTGATGCAATTGACCGACTGGCGTTCCAAGCCGGCCGTTCCCTTCGGTGGCAAATTCCGCATTCTGGATTTCACGTTGTCGAACTGCGTGAATTCCGGCATCCGCCGGATTGGCGTGGCCACGCAATACAAGGCGCAGAGCTTGATCCAGCACCTGCAACGTGGCTGGAGCTTCCTTGACGGCCGTTTCGATGAGTTCATCGACCTGCTTCCCGCTCAGCAGCAGGTGGGCGAGGACTGGTACCAGGGAACTGCCGACGCAGTATTCCAGAACATGGATCTGTTGCGGCGCAATGGCCCGAAATATGTGCTGATCCTGTCCGGTGACCACATCTACAAGATGGACTACGGCCGCATGCTGGCCCAGCACGCTCAGGCCGAGGCCGACCTGACCATCGCCTGCATGGATGTACCGATCGAGGAGGCCAGCGCGTTCGGCGTCATGGGGGTGGATAGCGAAAACCGCATCACCAGCTTCATGGAAAAACCGAAGGATCCCCCCTGCATTCCCGGCCGGCCCGACCGCTCGCTAGCCAACATGGGCGTGTATGTCTTCAATGCCGCCTTCCTCTTCGAACAATTGATCCGTGATGCCGACGATCCGCACTCGGATCACGACTTCGGCAAGAATGTCCTGCCGCACGTCATCTCCCGCTACCGGGCCTTTGCGCACAGTTTCACGGACAGTTGCGTCGGCATGACGGAAAGTGGCATTCCTTACTGGCGCGATGTCGGTACCGTCGATGCCTACTGGGAAGCCAATATCGAGTTGACCAAGGTGTCGCCCGAACTGAACATGTACGACGAGGAATGGCCGATCTGGACGCACCAGGAGCAGTTGCCGCCCGCCAAGTTCGTCTTTGACGAAGAAGACCGGCGCGGTGCTGCGATCGATTCGCTGGTCTCGGGCGGCGACATCATCAGCGGCGCCACGGTGCGTCGTTCCCTGCTGTTCTCGCGCGTTTTCGTCCATAGCTGGGCGGAGGTAGAGGATTCGGTGATCCTGCCGAATTGCGAAATCGGCCGCCATGCAAAAATCCGCCGTGCCGTGATCGACAAGAACTGCAAGGTGCCGGATGAGATGGTGATCGGCTATGACCTGGAAGAGGATCGCAAACGCTTCCACGTCACCGAGAAGGGCGTCACGCTGGTGACTCCGGAGATGCTCGGACAGAAGATCCACCAAATCCGCTGACGCGCACCGTCCCACTGGTTTCCCGAGCGCTCCATGAACGCGCCGCAGCTTGATCTGATATTTCTCTGGCATATGCACCAGCCGGACTATCGCGATCATGCGAGCGGTGAGTTCGTTATGCCCTGGACCTATTTGCACGCCCTGAAGGATTACACCGACATGGTGGCGCATCTGGAACGCCATCCGAAGATTCGTGCCGTTGTCAATTTCGTGCCGGTGTTGCTCGACCAGATAGACGACTACATCGCGCAGTTCGCGGCCGCGCAGTTGCAGCCCGACGGCTTCCGTGATCCCCTGTTGCGTCTCCTCGCGACACCCGATCTGGACCGGTTGGACAAGGAGGAGCGCGCTTTTCTGCTGCAGGCGTGTTTCCGCTGCCATCACGCCACGATGCTGGCGCCTTTCCCGCGCTACCAGCGGCTGCATGAGTTGCACGAATCGCTGGCACGTGAGGGCGAGGCGGCCCTGACCTACCTGTCGGGCGCCTATTTGGCCGATCTGGTGACCTGGTATCACCTGGTCTGGACAGGCGAAACCGAGCGCCGCAACGAGCCCCTGCTGGCCGAGTTGATGGCCAAGGGGGAAGGTTTCAGCCTGACCGACCGTCAGAATCTGCTGGCGCTCATCGGCAAGACGCTCGCCAATCTGGTACCGCGCTATCGCACCTTGCAGTCGCGTGGCCAGATCGAGCTGACCACGACGCCCTACAGCCATCCGTTATCACCCCTGCTGCTCGATTTCCAGTCCGCGCGCGAGGCTGTACCCGAAGCACCGCTGCCGCTCGCCACCACTTATCCCGGCGGTAGGGATCGCGTGCGCAAGCACCTTGAAACGGCCAGAAGCAGCCATGCGCAGCGTTTCGGCAAGGAGCCTGCCGGCATGTGGCCGGCCGAAGGCGCCTTGTCGGCCGCATTTGCTCACCTCGCCGCCGCCCATGGCTGCCGCTGGATGGCCAGCGGTGAAAATGTTTTGAAGCAAAGTCTCGGCGCGCATCACGCCGCCCGTCATCCCGCTGCCGCTTGCCAGTCATGGCAGATCGCGGAAGCGCCGGGGATGACCTTGTTCTTTCGCGATGATCGCCTTTCCGACTTGATCGGTTTCGAGTATTCGAAGTGGCACGGCCGTGACGCTGCCGCACACTTCGTCGCCCAGCTTGAGGCCATAGCAACGGCAGCCGCTGCCGCACCGGCGGATGCCACGCCCCAGGTCAGCATTATTCTCGACGGCGAAAATGCCTGGGAGTACTACCCGTACAACGGCTACTATTTCTTTGAGGATCTGTATGGCCTGCTTGAGGCGCACCCGCAAATCCGCACGCGCACTTATGTCGATGTGCTGGAAGATGCCGCCAGTCCTGCGCCCGGCCAGCTACACCACCTGACAGCGGGCAGCTGGGTATATGGCAATTTGTCCACCTGGATCGGCGACCCGGCAAAGAACCACGCCTGGGATCTCTTGTGTGCAGCAAAACACAGCTTCGACCAGATCATTGCCAGCGGCCGGCTTTCTGCCGAGGCGGCGGCGGAGGCGGAGGCCCAGCTCACTGTTTGTGAAAGCTCCGACTGGTTCTGGTGGTTTGGCGACTACAACCCGGCACAGGCCGTGGTCAGCTTTGACCAGCTGTTCCGCCGCAATCTGGCCAATCTGTATCGCTGTCTGCAACTGGCGCCGCCGGCCCAGCTCGAGGTGCCGATCTCCGCAGGCCGGGACGATGCCGTTCCGGTCGACGCGGGAGGCGCCATGCGCCGCGCAACTGCACCCACTGCCTAACCTGCGTAATATTCGACTAACAAACTCAAGACGGGATCATCATGGCCGGCACCCAATTCCAACTCGAAGTCAATCCGCAACTGCCCGCGCGCCTGGAGCGACTCAATGAACTCGCCAATAATCTTTGGTACAGCTGGGACCGGCCGACACGTAACCTGTTCGCCCGTCTCGGGCAAAAACTCTGGGGGACCGTCGGACATAGCCCGAAGGCCTTCCTGAAGCGTATCGACCAGCATCGGCTCGACGAGGCGGCGGAAGATCCGGTGTTTCTCGGTACCCTGGCGCGGGTACTCTCGGCTTACGACACTTACCATGACAATCCGGGGCGCGAGCATGGCCCGCACTTGCCGGAAGGCAGCCTGGTCGCCTATTTTTGTGCCGAGTTCGGCTTCCATGAGAGCCTGCCGATCTACTCGGGCGGTCTCGGCATCCTGGCGGGCGATCATTGCAAGACCGCCAGTGACCTGAACCTGCCTTTCGTCGGCATCGGGCTCCTCTATCGCCAGGGTTATTTCCTGCAAAGCATCGACGGCGAAGGACGCCAGCATGCGCAGTACAACGATGCCGACTTTGACGACCTGCCCGTCGTGCCGGTCAAGCGCAAGGATGGCAGCGATCTCGAAGTCAGCGTGCGCATGCCCGGCCGCGATGTGCATATTAAGGTCTGGTCAACGCGAGTCGGCCATATCACGCTTTACCTGCTCGACACCGACCTCGAGAAGAATACTGCGCATGACCGCAATATTGCTCACCAGCTCTACGGCGGCGATCGCAGCATGCGTCTGGAACAGGAGATTGTGCTCGGCATGGGCGGCGTGCGTGCACTGGCCGAAATCGGGCTCAAACCGACGGTCTGGCATATCAATGAGGGCCATGCCGCTTTCCTCATTCTCGAGCGCACCCGCGACCTGATCAAGGACGGGCTGGATTTTTCCAGTGCGCTCGAAGCGGTGGCCAGCAATACCGTGTTCACCACCCATACGCCGGTACCTGCCGGCCATGACCATTTTGCCGAAGATTCGATCCGCCGTTACTTCGAGGAATGCTGTCACGACATGGGCTGCGACATCAATAATCTGATCGCACTTGGCCGCATCAACGAACAGCCGGATTTCAACATGACGGCGCTGGCCATTCGCGGCTCGCGTTTTCACAATGGCGTGTCGCGCATCCACGGCACCGTTTCTGCGGAGATCTGCGCCAGCCTGTGGCCGCAAATCGAGCCGACCGAAAACCCGATCAGCTATGTCACCAACGGTGTCCATGTGCCGACTTTCCTTTCCGATCTCTGGCATGAAACCTTTGATCGTGTCCTCGGCCCGGCCTGGCGCCAGCGGCTGACGGACCCGCAATGTTGGTCGGAGATCCACGCCATTCGCGACCATGCGTTCTGGAGCGTGCGCCAGTCGATCAAGGCACAGATGCTCCAGTTGGTGCGCCATCGCATCACGCAGCAGTACACCCGTAATCAGAGCTCTCAGTCGCATATCGATCGACTGTTGCAACTGGCCGATGCCGAAAACCCCAACGTCCTGACCATCGGCTTCGCCCGCCGTTTTGCCACCTACAAGCGTGCGACGCTGCTGTTCCGCGATCTCGACCACCTGCAGCGCCTCATCTGCAATCCCGAGCATCCGGTATTGTTCATCTTTGCCGGCAAGGCCCATCCGGCCGACCAGCCCGGCCAGGCCTTCATCCGCCGCATCCATGAGGTTGCGCAGATGCCGGAATTCGAGGGCCACTTCCTGCTCGTCGAAGGTTATGACCTGCGTCTGGCGCGTCGCCTGGTTTCCGGTGTCGACGTCTGGCTCAACAATCCCATCTACCCGCTCGAGGCCTCCGGTACCTCGGGCATGAAAGCCGCCATCAATGGCGTCCCCAATCTCTCGGTGCTCGATGGCTGGTGGGGTGAAGGTTTTCATGAAGGTGAAGACGGTGCGAACGGTTGGGCGATCAAGCCGGCGTCGAGCATCCATGACGAAGAACGCCGTGACCAGGAGGAGGGCCGTTCGCTCTACGAGACTTTGCAGGACAAGGTGATCCCGCTCTATTACGCACGCGGGCCGATGGGGTTTTCGCCGGGTTGGGTCAGCATGGCCAAACGTTCGATGGCGACCATCACGCCGCATTTCACCTCGGCGCGCATGGTCGGTGAGTATGTCACCAAGTTCTATGCACCGGCCGACCAGCAATGGCGGCTCAAGAGCGCCAAAAAGTTTGCTGCGGCACGCAAGTTGGCCGACTGGAAACAAAAAGTGCAGCACGCATGGCCGCAGGTCAGCTTGCGGCGCGTCGACAATCCGGTCAGGCGGATTGCCTATGGCGAAAGCCTGTGTTTCGAGGTCGCCGTGCGCCTCGATGGTCTGCAGCCGGAAGACATTACTGTTGAAATGCTCATGGCGAGACCCGGCGCCAATGCGAAATCGAAACCGCCGCGCCGCATGCCCCTCGAATACAAGGGGCCGGGGGAGGGCGGCGAGAGCATCTTCACCATCATGCTGACGCCGGATGTCTGCGGCAAGATCGATTACCGTATCCGCGCTTACCCCCACCACGAATTGCTGACCCATCCCTTCGAGATGGGCATGATGATCTGGCTATGACACCCATTCTTCATTCACCCGCCTGGAAGCACGCCGAGCGCCATGCCCACGGCCTGCGCGACCAGCATCTGCGCGATCTTTTCGCTGCCGACCCGACACGCTTTCAACGCCTTTCGGTGCACTGGAACCACGGTGACGATTGGCTGCTCGACCTTTCCAAACAGCGCATTACCCCGGATACCCTGCCGCTTCTGGTCGGCTTGTGGGAAACCGCCGATGTGCCCGGCTGGATTGCGCGCATGCGCGCCGGCGAGCCGATCAACCATACCGAAAACCGTGCCGTGCTGCACGTTGCCCTGCGTAACATTGGCCATGCCGGTGGTCCGCTCATGGTCGCCGGCCACGACGTCATGCCCGATGTGCGCGCGGTACTCGACAAGATGCGTGGCTTCTGCGACGCCATCCACTCGGGCAAATGGCGCGGCGCCACCGGCGAGCCGATTACCGACATCGTCAACATCGGCATCGGCGGCTCCGATCTGGGCCCGCGTATGGCGACCCAGGCGCTCTCTGCACACCGCGTGCCGCATTTGCGCGTGCATTACGTGGCCAACCTCGATGGTGCCGATCTCGCCACCACGCTGGCAAACCTGACGCCGCGCACCACTTTGTTCATTATCGCCAGCAAGACCTTCACCACGCAGGAAACGATGCAGAATGCCACCTCGGCGCGCGCCTGGCTGACCGCAGCGTTGGGGGACGTGGCCGTGGCACGCCACTTCGTTGCCGTGTCCACCGCACTCGACCGCGTGGCAGCTTTCGGTATCGACCCTGATAACGCCTTTGCTTTCTGGGATTGGGTTGGCGGTCGCTTTTCGCTGTGGTCGGCGATCGGACTGCCGGTGGCGCTGGCAATCGGATTCAAGGGATTCGAGGAACTCCTGGCGGGCGCCCGGGCGATGGATGAGCACTTTTTTACTGCGCCGCCGCTGGAAAACCTGCCGGCGATCCTCGCGTTGATCGAGCTCTGGAATGCCGACTTCATCGGCCTGCAAACCCGTGCAGTATTGCCTTACAGCCAGTCGCTGGGCCTGTTGCCGCGTTACCTGCAACAGCTCGAAATGGAAAGCCTCGGCAAGCAGATCGACCGCGACGGCAAACTGGTCGGCTGCCCCACCTTGCCCATCATCTGGGGCGAGCCGGGCACGAATGGCCAGCATGCGTTCTACCAACTGCTGCACCAGGGAGGCAGGGCGCTCTCCTGCGAATTCATCGCCTGCCGCGAACCCGATTTCCCGCTGCCCGGCCATCACGAAAAGTTGCTGGCCAACTGTTTCGCACAGAGCTCCGCGTTGATGAAGGGCAAGACCGAAGCCGAAGCGCTCGCCGAGTTGACGGCGGCCGCCCAAACACAGGAAGGCGTTGCCTTGGCGCCGACTTTTCTCGCCCCTTACAAAATCTTCCCCGGCAACCAGCCGTCGACGACGCTGTTGCTGCCCAGACTCGACCCACACACCCTCGGCGCGCTTATTGCACTCTATGAACACAAGGTATTTACCCTCGGCGTGCTCTGGCACCTCGACGCTTTCGATCAGTGGGGTGTCGAATACGGCAAGCAGATCGCCAATTCGTTGCTGCCGATGATCGAAGGCAAGGTACCTGTAGCCAACGTCGATAGCTCAACCGCCGGCCTGATCGCCGCCATCAAATCATGAAAGCCGCCACGTGAAAGTCTTGTTTGCCACTTCGGAAATTACACCGTGGGTCAAAACCGGCGGCCTCGGTGACGTTGCCGGTGCGTTGCCGCTGGCGCTGCAACAAGCAGGCTGCGATATGCGCGTGCTGGCGCCGCGCTATCCGGCCTTGCGCGATGCATTTCCCCAGGCGCACCACCTCGTGCATTTACCCTGGATGGGTGGCCACCTGCCGGGCGCCGATTTGTACGAAGCTGAAAGTGCCGACGGCCTGAAGTTCTTTCTGCTCGACTGCCCCGCGCTTTTCGATCGCCCTGGCAACCCTTATCTTGGCGCCGACGGGCATGACTGGCCCGACAACCATTTGCGTTTCGCGCTACTGGCGCGTGTGGCCGCCCGCTTGTCCGGCGCTGGCACGCCGGTTCCGGGCTGGCGGCCAGATGTGCTGCATTGCCATGACTGGCAGACCGGTCTCGCACCCTACTACCTGCGCTTCTACGAAAGCGACGGCGCCGCAACGGTGCTGACGATCCACAACCTGGCGTTCCAGGGCGTGTTTTCTTCTGACGTGATGGGTGAGCTCGCGCTGACCTCCAGCGATTGGCACATGGATGGCGTCGAGTATTACGGCTACATGTCCTTCCTCAAAGCCGGCTTGCGCCATGCCGATGCGCTGACCACGGTGAGTCCGACGTATGCACATGAAATCCAGAGCCCGGCCGAGGGCATGGGTTTGCAAGGGCTATTGACCGATCGAGCCAGCCAGCTCACCGGCATCCTGAACGGCATCGATTACGCGACGTGGAATCCGGCGCATGATCCCCATCTGGCCGCCCCGTATGATCGCGAGCATCTGTATGTCAAGGCAGCCAACAAGGCGGAGTTGCAACGCCAGGTCGGCCTGACCGAACGTATCGACTGCCCGTTGTTCGGCGTCGTGAGCCGCCTGACTTACCAGAAAGGCCTGGATCTCGTGGCGGCGGCGGGCGATCTGCTGGCCGAGTTCCCGGCGCAACTGGTCGTGCTCGGGAATGGCGAAAAAGGTCTGGAAACGGCCTTCCGCGAACTTGCCGAACGGCACCCGGGTAATGTCGCAGTAACCATCGGCTTCAACGAGGCGCTGGCGCACCGTATCGAAGCCGGCGCCGACATCTTCCTGATGCCCTCGCGCTTCGAGCCCTGCGGTCTGAACCAGATGTACAGCCTTGCCTATGGCACGCCGCCGCTGGTGCGCGCCACCGGCGGATTGGCCGATACGGTGGTGAATTACTCGGCGGCCGGCCTGGCGGATGGCAGCGCCAACGGCTTCGTGTTCAACGACGCCACCCTCGATGCGGTCGTGGGCACCGCCCGCTGGGCCGCGCTGCTCTGGCATGACAAAGCCAGCTGGCATCAGTTGCAGCAGAACGCCATGGCCGGCGACTACAGCTGGAATGGCCCGGCCAGCCGCTACCTGGATCTTTACCGCAGCCTGCGACCGGCCGCCACATGATTACATTGATTGCCGCCGTGGCGCGCAATGGCGTGATCGGCAGCAACAACGCGCTACCCTGGCACCTGCCGGAAGACATGAAGCATTTCAGGCAATTGACGACCGGCAACGTGGTCATCATGGGACGCAAGACCTGGGAATCGCTGCCGGAGCGTTTTCGTCCATTACCCGACAGACTGAATGTTGTGGTAACGCGCAACGCAGACTATGCGGCAGCAGGCGCTACGGTAGTGCATGCGCTGGATCAGGCCATAAAAGTCGGTGTTGGCAGGACGGCATTCATTATCGGCGGCGCGGAACTCTATGCGCATGCATTTCAGAAAGCCGAACGGCTGGAACTGACCGAGATCGATGCAGACATCGACGGCGATGCGTACTTCCCTGCTTTCGACCGCGCGCAATGGCGCGAAGTCGGGCGTCAGAGAGGCATCAGCGCCGAGGGTCTGCGCTACGCCTTTGTCACCTACGAACGCACGCAGTCCACGTAATAGCCGTTGCCTTCCGATTTCACGAGGCCGTGGATATCGGTCTCGAAGCCGGGGAACTTGGCATTGAATTCACGGGCGAATTGCAGGTAACGGACGATGGTGGCGTTGAAGCGCTCGCCCGGAATCAAGAGTGGAATGCCCGGCGGATAAGGCGTCAGCAGCACCGCCGTGACGCGCCCTTCGAGCGCATCGATGGACACGCGATCGATTTCGCGATGGGCCATCTTGGCGAAGGCGTCGGCCGGACGCATCGCCGGCACCATGTTCGACAGATACATTTCGGTGGTCAGGCGCGCCACGTCATTGGCCTTGTAGACCTCGTGGATCTGGGCGCACAGCTCGCGCAAACCGACCCGCTCGTAACGCGGGTGCTTGGCGACGAACTCGGGCAGCACTTTCCACAGCGGGTGATTCTTGGCGTAGTCGTCCTTGAACTGTTGCAGCGCGGTCACCAGCGTGTTCCAACGGCCCTTAGTGATGCCGATGGTGAACATGATGAAAAAGCTGTAGAGACCGCATTTCTCGACGATCACGCCATGCTCGGCGAGGTACTTGGTGACGATGGCGGCGGGGATGCCGAATGCATCGGAGAAATCGCCATCGACGTCGAGGCCCGGGGTAATTACGGTGGCCTTGATCGGGTCGAGCAGGTTGAAGCCCTCGGCGAGATTGCCGAAGCCATGCCAGCGCGAACCGGCCTTGAGCATCCAGGCTTCGCGTTCCTCGATGCCTTCTTCCGAAAGGTCATCAGGACCCCAGACCTTGAACCACCAGTCCACCCCCCACTCTTCGTCCACCTTGCGCATCGCACGGCGAAAATCGAGCGCTTCAGCGATGGATTCCTCCACCAGCGCGGGACCGCCCGGCTCCTCCATCATCGCCGCTGCCACGTCACAGGAGGCGATGATCGAATACTGCGGCGAAGTCGAGGTGTGCATCAAATACGCTTCGTTGAAGACGTCGCGATCGAGCATGTTGTTGGTGGCATCCTGCACCAGGATTTGCGACGCTTGCGAAAGACCCGCCAGCAACTTGTGCGTCGACTGCGTGGAAAAGATCATCGATTCCTTGCAGCGCGGCCGGTCGGCGCCGATGGCGTGGTAGTCGCCGTAAAAATCATGGAAGGCGGCGTGCGGCAGCCAGGCTTCGTCGAAGTGCAGCGTATCGATCCGGCCGTCGAGCATCTCCTTGATGTCTTCGACGTTGTAGAGCACGCCGTCGTAGGTGCTCTGGGTGATGGTCAGTACGCGCGGCTTAGCGGTCTTGTCGGCGATGAAGGGGTTGGCGTCGATCTTCTTCTGGATGTTTTCCCAGAGAAATTCCTCGCGCGGGATCGGGCCGATGATGCCGTAGTTGTTGCGCGTCGGCATGAGGAAAACAGGGATCGCGCCGGTCATCATGATCGCGTGGAGGATCGACTTGTGGCAGTTGCGGTCGACCACGACGATATCGTTGGGCGCGACAGTGGAATGCCAGACGATCTTGTTGGAGGTCGACGTGCCGTTGGTGACGAAGAACAGGTGGTCCGCGTTGAAGATGCGCGCGGCATTGCGCTCGGAGGCGGCGACGGGGCCCGTATGGTCGAGTAGCTGGCCGAGCTCTTCGACGGCGTTGCAGACGTCGGCACGCAGCATGTTTTCGCCGAAGAACTGGTGAAACATCTGGCCGACCGGCGACTTGAGGAAGGCGACGCCACCCGAGTGGCCGGGACAGTGCCAGGAGTAGGAGCCGTCGGCGGCGTAATGCGTCAGCGCGCGGAAGAAGGGCGGCGGCAGCGAGTCGAGGTAGCTTTTTGCCTCGCGCACGACGTGGCGGGCGATGAACTCCGGCGTGTCCTCGAACATATGGATGAAGCCGTGCAACTCGCGCAGGATGTCGTTCGGGATATGGCGGCTGGTGCGCGTTTCGCCGTGCAGGAAGATTGGAATTTCGGCGTTCTTGTAACGGATCTCTTCGACGAAGGCGCGCAGTTCGGCGATGGTTTCCTCTTCTTCGTTGGTCAGCTCTTCGTCATCGACGGACAAGATAAAAGCCGAGGCGCGGCTCTGCTGCTGGGCGAAGGAACTCAGGTCGCCGTAGCTGGTCACGCCGAGTACATCGATGCCTTCCTTCTGGATGGCTTCGGCGAGTGCGCGAATGCCCAGGCCCGAGGCGTTTTCCGAGCGGAAATCCTCGTCGATGATGATGATGGGAAAGTGGAAGCGCATGTTCATATCTTGGGAAGTGTGACGCCGACCTGGCCCTGGTATTTGCCGCCGCGATCCTTGTAGGAAGTCTCGCAGACCTCATCGGCTTCGAAAAAGATGACCTGGGCGCAGCCCTCGCCGGCGTAGATCTTGGCGGGCAGCGGCGTGGTGTTGGAAAACTCCAGCGTCACATAACCTTCCCACTCGGGTTCGAAGGGCGTGACGTTGACGATGATGCCGCAGCGCGCGTAGGTGCTCTTGCCGAGGCAGACGGTCAGCACGCTGCGCGGGATGCGGAAGTATTCGAGGGTGCGCGCCAGCGCGAAGGAGTTGGGCGGGATGACGCAGTAGCCCTTGCCCGAGACCTCGACGAAGGAATTCGGGTCGAAGTTTTTCGGATCGACAATCGTCGAGTTGATGTTGGTGAACACGCGGAATTCGTCGGCGCAGCGGATATCGTAGCCGTAGCTCGACGTGCCGTAGGAGACGATCTTTTCGCCATTCACTTCGCGCACCAGATCGGGCGAAAACGGCTCAATCATGCCGTGCTCTGCCGCCATGCGGCGGATCCATTTGTCCGACTTGATGCTCATGCAGCGCCTCCAGAAAAAGACAGCGCCCCGTCAAAGCGGGGCGCATGAATTACACCATAAATGCGAAATCAGGTGTTCTGGATGACGATGCTCGGGAACTTGGCACTGTGGTCCTTGGCCTGCTCGGCAATCTTGACGGCGATGCGGCGGGCGATGCCCTTGTAGATTTCCGTCACGCGTCCGGTGGGATCGGATACCACTGTCGGATGGCCGGAATCGACCTGCTCGCGGATGCTCCGGTCGAGCGGCAGTGCGCCAAGCATTTCGACCTCGTAATCCTGACTCATCTTGTCGCCGCCACCGGAACCGAAGATATGCTCCTCATGGCCGCACTTCGAACAGATATGGATGCTCATGTTCTCGACGATGCCGAGGATCGGGATGCCGACCTTCTCGAACATCTTGAGGCCTTTGCGCGCGTCGAGCAGGGCGATGTCCTGTGGCGTGGTAACGATCACTGCGCCGGTCACCGGCACCTGCTGCGCCAGCGTCAGCTGGATGTCGCCGGTGCCGGGGGGCAGGTCGACGACCAGATAGTCAATGTCGCGCCAATTGGTGTCGCCAAGCAGTTGTGTAAGCGCCTGGGTGACCATCGGGCCGCGCCAGACCATCGGGGTTTCGGGGTCGATTAGGAAACCGATCGACATGGCCTGGATGCCATGCGCTTGCATCGGTTCGAGCTTCTTGCCATCGGCGGATTCGGGCTGGCCGGTGGCAATGCCGAGCATCTGCGGCTGCGAGGGGCCATAGATGTCGGCATCGAGGATGCCGACACTCGCACCCTCGGCAGACAGCGCCAGCGCCAGGTTGACAGCGGTGGTGGATTTGCCGACGCCGCCCTTGCCGGAGGCGACAGCAATGATGTTCTTCACGCCGGGCACCAGCTTGACGCCCTTCTGTACCGCGTGCGAAACGATCTTCTGATACACGTTAACGGCAACATTGCCGACGCCGGCGACGCCCTTGATCGCCTCGACGACGCGCTGGCGCATCGGCTCGATCTGGCTCTTCGCCGGGTAGCCCAGTTCGACATCGACGGAGACCTCCGCGCCGTTGATCTTGATGTTCTTTGCGCTACGGCTGGTGACGAGATCCTTGCCGGTATTGGAATCGACGACGGCTTGCAGGGCGGCCTGGATAGACTGTTCGGTCAGAGACATGGGGGAACCTCTTGGAATCGGGAAGGGGTGGAAAATTGTTTGACTAATTTTATCAGGATAAACATTAGCCAATACTGATCTGGCAGATGGGGTCGCTCAGGCATCATTCAAGGCACTCATTCAATGCACAATGTGACCTATGGTTGAAACCACAAAAGTCGGCGCTGGCGGGACGGCGTGTCGTGCGGACTGCCGGGTGGAATGCCGGCCTGGTTGCGGTGCCTGTTGCATCGCACCGTCGATTTCGACGCTGGCCAAGCCGGCGGGCGAAGCTTGCCGCCATCTGACGGTTGAACTGCGCTGCACGATCTTTGGCTTGCCCCAGCGCCCGGCCTGTTGCAGCGGCCTGCAGCCTTCAGCCGAAATGTGCGGCGAAAACCGTGAGCAGGCGCTCGCCTATCTGACCACGCTGGAGCTGGCGACAAGATAGAATCGTCAGCATCAAATCATCCGGTTATGAACATGTCCGCCCGCCAGATTCTCGTCACTTCAGCCCTGCCGTATGCCAATGGCGCCATCCACCTCGGCCACCTTGTCGAATACATCCAAACCGACATCTGGGTGCGTTTCCAGAAGATGCGCGGCCACGCCTGCTGGTATGTCTGCGCCGACGACACGCACGGCACGCCGATCATGCTGCGTGCCGAGAAAGAGGGCATTTCCCCCGAACAACTGATTGCGCGCGTACATGGCGAGCACAGCAGAGACTTCGCCGGCTTTCACGTGCAGTTCGACAACTACCACTCGACGCATACTGCCGAGACGCGCTTCTACGCCGAGGACATCTACAAGAAGCTCAAAGCGGCCGGCCTTATCGAGGTGCGCGCCATCGAGCAGTTCTACGACCCGGTCAAGCAGATGTTCCTGCCGGATCGCTACATCAAGGGCGAGTGCCCGAAGTGCGGAGCGAAGGATCAGTATGGCGACAGTTGCGAAGCTTGTGGCGCGGCCTATGCGCCGACCGAGCTGAAAAACCCGCTTTCGGCGGTTTCCGGCGCGAAACCCGAGCTGAAATCGTCCGACCACTATTTCTTCAAGCTCTCTGACCCGAGCTGCCAGAGTTTCCTGCGTGAATGGACGCGGCAGGGCAGCCTGCAAGCCGAGGCATCCAACAAGCTACAGGAATGGCTCGGTGCGGAAGGTGAAAACAAGCTTACCGACTGGGACATCTCGCGCGATTCACCTTATTTCGGTTTCGAGATTCCCGATGCCCCAGGCAAGTACTTCTACGTCTGGCTCGACGCACCGATCGGCTACATGGGCTCGTTTAAGAACCTCTGTGCAAAGCAGGGTCTGAATTTTGACGATTACTGGAAGCCGGACTCGACCGCCGAGCTCTACCACTTCATCGGCAAGGACATCCTTTACTTCCACGCGCTGTTCTGGCCGGCCGAACTGCAGCACGCCGGTTACCGCACGCCGACCAACGTCTTCGCCCACGGGTTTTTGACCGTCGATGGCGCCAAGATGTCGAAATCGCGCGGCACCTTCATCACCGCCGAGTCCTATCTGGAGCAGGGACTTAATCCCGAGTGGCTGCGCTACTATTTCGCCGCCAAGCTCAACGGCACCATGGAAGATCTCGATCTCAACCTCGACGATTTCCTCAGCCGCGTGAATAGCGACCTGGTCGGCAAGTACATCAACATCGCCAGTCGGGCGGCCGGTTTCATCGCGAAACGCTTTGGCGGGAAACTGCTGCACGCGCATATTGCCGATGCTTTCGCCACTGATCTGCCGGGCGTGATGGAAGCCGCCGAAGAAATCGCTGGTTACTATGAAGCGCGCGATTTTGCCCGCGCCCTGCGCCGCGTCATGGCGCTGGCCGACCAGGTCAATCAATATGTCGACAAGCACCAGCCTTGGCAACTCGCCAAATCAGAGGAAAATGCGGAACGTCTGCATCATGTCTGCACGTTGCTGATCAACGCCTTCCGCCTGCTCACGCTCTATCTCAAGCCGGTGCTGCCCAAGCTGGCCCAGCGTGCCGAGGAATTCCTCAACATCGCGCCGCTGCACTGGGCCGATGCCGCGCACCTGTTGCCCCCGGAACATCTGATCAACCCCTACGAGCACCTGATGACCCGTATCGAGGCCAAGCAGATCGACGCGCTGCTCGCTGCCAACCGCGAAACATTGGGAACAAATGCGGCGCCGGTTCCCGAGGCCCCATCGCCGCAGCGCCACGCCCAACACCAACAGCAGACAGAGGACAAGATGCCGCAAACCGACCACATCAGCATCGACGATTTTGCGAAGATCGACTTGCGCATCGCCCGCATCGCCAATGCCGAGCATGTCGAGGGCGCAGAGAAGTTGCTCAAGCTCGCGCTGGATCTGGGCCCGCTCGGCATGCGTCAGGTGTTCGCCGGCATCAAGTCGGCTTACGACCCGGCCAAGCTGATCGGACGCCTCACCGTGGTTGTCGCCAACCTCGCACCGCGCAAAATGAAATTCGGCATGAGTGAAGGCATGGTACTCGCCGCCTCCGATCCCGAAGGCCAGATCTCCGGCCTCTACCTGCTGTCACCGGATAGCGGCGCCACGCCGGGCATGCAGGTCAAATAATCAATCATGGAAGTCCGCCACCTGATCATTACCGGCAGTGTGCAAGGCGTCGCCTATCGCGCCAGCATGGCGCGGCAAGCGGATGCGCTGGGTATCAATGGTTGGGTGCGCAACCGCAGCGACGGCAGTGTCGAGGCGATGGTCGCCGGCACGCCGGAACAGGTTGCCGCCATGATGAACTGGGCGCGGCGCGGCCCGCCTGGCGCACAAGTCGAGCACGTCGCCGTCGAACTTGGCAGTGGCGAGTTCAGTCGCTTTGAGCTGCGCCTGTCCGTGTAAAAAAGTCGGCGCTGACGGGACGGCATAATTTATACGGGCCATGAAAGAAATCATCTCCACCAAGCAGATTGAAAAGGGCATGTTCGTCCTCGAACTGGATCGCCCCTGGCTGGGAATGCCTTTTTTGCTCCAGGGCTTCCTGGTCGATAGCGACAAGCAGGTTGCCGATTTGCAAAAGTACTGCGCTACCGTGACCATCGATCGCAGTCGCTCCTTGGGCACGCATTTCGCCGCCGAGCCACGCGAGAAGACTGCGCCCCGCCGCAGCGGTTCATCGGCACCGGCTTACACCATCGAAACGGTGCCGGAAGAGTTTCATGTTGTTTGCCGCCTCCTGCGCGAGAAGCCCCAGCGCCGCGCCGGAAAGCCGGTGCCGCAAGTCTTCGGCATCGACAACCAGAGCAAGCTCGAAGCCGAACTTTTGTATTCGGCGCCACTCGTCGACGATGTTAAGAAAAAGCTCGAATCGATCCGCGAGTCGATCGGCGCAGCGGTTGCAGGCGACATCCGGGAGGTCGCCGGTCTGGTGTCCGAAATGGCCGAGGCGGTGGAGCGCAATCCGGACGCCATGATCTGGCTGACTCGCCTGCGCACCAGCGACGAATATTCCTACGACCATGCCGTCGATGTTTCCGTGCATCTCATGGTGCTCGCGCGCTTTCTCGGCATGCCGGCCAAGACCGTGGAACTGCTGGGCCTCGTCGGGTTGATGCAGGATGTCGGCAAGATCAATCTGCCCGAAGCGTTGCTCAGTAAACGCGAAACCCTGACCGATGAGGAGCTGGCCCTGGTCCAGTCCCATGTCGCCAGCTCCATGGAAATTCTGGTGGGTCAGCCCGAGTTCTCGCTCGAAGCGCTGAATATCGTCGGCAGCCATCACGAGCGCTTTGACGGTTCCGGCTATCCGCGCCGCATCCAGGGAGAAAAAATCAGCCTGCATGCCGAATTGTCCGGGCTGATCGACAGTTATTGTGCCATGACGCGCCAACGTTCGTACCGCTCTGCCGTTTCCAACCAGCTGGCGTTGGAAAAACTGATCCATATGCGCGGTATGAAATTCCGCGCGCCCCTCGTAGACCAGTTGATCCAGTGTATCGGCCTCTACCCCATCGGTTCGCTCGTCGAGCTCAATAGCGGCGAAGTCGGCGTAGTTATCCAGCAGAACCAGGTACGCCGGCTCAAGCCGCGCATCATGATCGTCCTCGGCCCCGATAAATCCATCGAGCGGCGCCCCCGGACGCTCGATCTGATCATGGACCCTGCCTGCAGTACCGGCGAGCCCTATCGCATCCTCCGCTCCGTGCCGATGGATGCCTACGGCATCAACCCGGCCGATTTCTATCTGGGCTGACATGGATATTGATTCTGCCGCCCGGCCAAGCGACCGCCGCATTGACCCTGCCACCGGCCTGCCCGGTTTGGCCGTCGCGCAGACGGATATTGTGCATCTGACGCAACAACTCAACCCGGAACATTGCGTCGGCATCATTAATTTTGCAGTACTTCCCGACCCCTGCCTTTTTCGCCTTGCGCCGGAAGCTGATCGCAGCCTGCGCGCGGAAGTTACGCGGCGACTGGCCGGCGCACTGCGCCCGCAGGATCGGCTGTATGCGGCGGGCCATTGGGAATGGCTGCTGGTCCTTTCCGATCTGCCAAGCAGCGTACCGCTGATGCTGGCAATGATGCGGATTGACGCCTTGTTCGCCGATCAGCTGCCTGGCATCGACGGTAGCTTGCTGACGCTGCGCGTGGCTTGCGGTGGCGCCTTGTGTCCCGATGATGGGGTGGACCCGCGTCATCTCGTCCAATCGTCCCGCATTGCCTGCCTGACCGCCGACCGGGCCGGCGCCCGCTATGCCGCTTACGATCCCGCCATGGAGCAGATCGATAATGCCCAGCTGCAGCTACATGCCGAATTGCCACGGGCGCTGGGTGGGGCGCCAGGGCTGTCCCTCCACCTGCAACCGCAGATCGATCTCAGCGATGGCCGTTGCGTCGGTTGCGAAGCGCTGCTGCGCTGGCACTTGCCCGCTGGCGAGCGCATTCCGCCGAATCACACGCTGGCCGCCGTGGAGCGCCTCGGGCTGCGCGGTACCTTTACCCGCTGGCTGTTGCAGCAGGCCATGCAAATCCAGCATCGGTTGCGGGCGGAAGGCATCCCCATCATCTTATCGGTCAACCTCTCGGCCAACGATCTTCTCGACGCGGAGTTGCCCGATCTCGTCGCCCAGACGCTGGCCATCTGGGACCTTGCCCCGGATTGTCTGTTGTTCGAGCTCACCGAAACGCTGATGATCGAGGATACCGAACAGGTCATCGAGGTCCTGCAGAATCTGCGCAAACAGGGGTTTCATCTCTCCGTTGACGATTTCGGCACGGGGTATGCCAGCATGAGCTATTTGCAGCGACTGCCCGTCCAGGAAGTCAAGATCGACCAGAGTTTCGTCCGCTACGCGGAAACCTCCAAACGCGACCGGGAGATCATCGCTTCGCTGGCGCAACTTGCCCATCGCCTCGAAATGGTGGTGGTCGCCGAAGGCGTCGAAACGGTGGAAACGGCCGCGATCGTTGCCCAACTTGGCTGCGACCGGGCGCAGGGTTTCCTCTACGCCATGGCTATGCCGCTGGAAGAGTTCATCGTCTGGTGGCGCGCGCATCACAAACGGATCACTGACCTAAAGTCGGCGCTGGCGGGACGGCATGTCGGCGGCTTTTAGCCGTAAATTACCCGCACGTTTTCCTGTTTCAACCAGTCAGACAGCTGCGCGATCAGGCTGTCGTCGAGTCGCACGCGCCAGGTATCGGGCAAGGTCAGTTCGGTTTCCGCATCGGCATTGCGATAGCAGAGGCGCACCGGGCAGGCATTCTCGGT
>JAABQX010000008.1 GCA_011391215.1 Rhodocyclaceae bacterium | reverse complement strand
ATGACATCGACGCCATACTCGAATTCCAGCCGGTGGGCGACGACGTCGAACTGCAGCGTGCCGACCGCGCCGAGGATCAGGTCGTTGCTGGCCAAGGGTTTAAAAAGCTGTGTGGCGCCTTCCTCGGCGAGTTGCTGCAAGCCTTTCTGCAGCTGCTTCATTTTCATCGGATTGCGGATCTGCGCGCGGCGGAAATGCTCGGGGGCGAAGCAGGGGATGCCGGTGAATTTCAGCTCTTCACCCTCGGTAAAGCTGTCACCGAGCACGACGGTGCCGTGGTTGGGAATGCCGATGATGTCGCCGGGCCAGGCTTCGTCGGTGGTATTGCGGTCCTGCGCCATGAAGGTAATGGCGTTGTTCACCGCTAGCACCTTGCCGGTGGACAGCTGCTTGAGCTTGATGCCGCGCTCGAAGCGGCCGGAGCACACGCGCACGAAGGCGATGCGGTCGCGGTGCTTCGGGTCCATGTTGGCCTGGATCTTGAACACGAAACCGGAAAATTTTGGCTCAAGCGGTTCGACGGCGCGCTCATTTTGACCGCTTACGGCTGCGCGGTGGAGCGGGGCGGGCGAGAGGTCGACAATCGCATCGAGCAGCGATTGCACGCCGAAGTTGTTGATTGCCGAGCCGAAGAACACCGGCGTCTGCCGGCCGGACAGGTAGGCGTCCTTGTTGAAGGTATGCGAGGCGCCGCGCACCAGTTCGATTTCCTGACGCAACTCGGTGGCCTGATAGCCGATCAGTTCGTCGAGCAGCGGGTTGTCGATGCCGTCGATGGTTTGCGAGGTGCCTTTCTCGGCTTGCGGATCGAAGAAGAGGATGGAGTCGTCGTAGAGGTCATACACGCCGCGGAAGCTCTTGCCCATGCCAATCGGCCAGGTCATCGGCGCACACTGGATCTGCAGCACCGACTCGATCTCGTCGAGCAGGTCGATCGGGGCGCGGCCCTCGCGGTCGAGCTTGTTGATGAAGGTGATGATCGGCGTGTCGCGCAGTCGGCAAACGTTCAAAAGCTTTATGGTCTGCGCCTCGACGCCGTTGACCGAGTCGATCACCATCGTCGCGGAGTCGACGGCCGTCAGCGTGCGGTAGGTATCTTCGGAAAAGTCTTCGTGGCCGGGTGTGTCGAGCAGGTTGATCATGCATTCCCGATAAGGGAACTGCATCACCGACGAAGTGACCGAGATGCCGCGCTGCTTTTCCAGTTCCATCCAGTCGGAGGTGGCGTGGCGCGCCGCTTTTCTGGCCCTGACTTCGCCTGCGACCTGGATGGCGCCGCCGAACCACAGCAGCTTTTCCGTCAGCGTGGTTTTACCCGCGTCGGGGTGGGAAATGATGGCAAAGGTGCGACGGCGGGCAATTTCGTGAGCAAGCTTGGACACGGCGGCAGGGTCGGGAAGAGGCGGGGGAGCGGATTATCCCGTAAATGGCTGGCGATCGCTTAAAGCAGATCCATCAACTCCGCTGCCGCCAGATCTTCTTCCCGCGCTGCGAAGCCGATCCGCAAAACATCGCCATCCGGATTGCCAATACTGAACTCCAGAGCATTCGGGGCGGCAGCCTCGACCACGGCAGGAATGTCGAGTCCGCAACCGAAAGGATCACCTTCTAGCCCGAGGCCGAGGATTTCAGGCAGCCGGCTGCCATAGTCGGTGAGATCGCCATTCACGATGGCGTAGAGATAATGGCTGCAACCCGTGATGACGTCGCGTCCGGGCGCCGCTTCGCCGCAGAACGGGCAATGCACCGAACGCGTGTGCCAAGAATCAAGTCGAATGGTTTGCATGGCGGCATTGTATGCCCGGAAAGGCGGATGTTCCCCGCTCTGTCATCGGGTTGGCTGAATCGGTTGCTGGGTAGAATCGCTTGGTCAATCAAGACAATTCAAACAGACATGAACCGACCGACGCCGTTTGGCAAGTGCTTGCCGTGATTCGTTTTGCTTCCCTCGGTAGCGGCAGCAAGGGCAATGCGTTGTTGGTCGAAGCCGGCCATACGCGGGTGTTGCTCGACTGTGGTTTCGGGCCGCGCGAAATGACCAGCCGCCTGCAACGCCTGGGGGTCGAGCCGGACTCGATCGACGCCATTCTGATCACCCATGAACATGCCGATCATGTCGGCGGCGCGGCCGCATGCGCCAATCGCTTCGGCTGGACCCTCCATGCCAGCCACGGCACCGCCGGTGCGGCGCGCCAGCTTGCTGCGGCGGCCGTTCGCCGTTTCGACAGCCATGCCGGTTTTAGTATCGGCGACCTGGAAATTCATCCCTACCCGGTCCCGCACGATGCGCGCGAGCCGACGCAGTTCGTGTTCAGCGATGGCGCGCGGCAGTTGGGCGTGCTGACCGACGCCGGCGCGATTACGCCGCACATCGTCAAGATGCTTGCCGCATGTGCGGCGCTGGTGCTCGAGTGCAACCATGATGCCGGGCTGCTGGCGAGGGGGCGCTATCCGCCGCAACTCAAGCGCCGCATCGCCGGCGAATTCGGCCATCTCGAAAACCAGGCGGCCGCCGGTCTGTTACGCACCCTCGGTGGCGAACGCTTGCAGCACGTGATCGCCGCCCACCTTTCCGACGAAAACAATACCCCCGCCTTGGCGCGTGCGGCGCTGGCAGATGCACTCGGCTGCGCGCCCGACTGGATCGGCGTGGCCGATCAGGCGGAGGGATTTGGCTGGCGCGCACTGGCGTAAAAATCGGCGCTGGCGGGACGGCATAGCCGGGCTGCCGCCAAGATGGGGACGGCGTCTATAATCGCGCCCCTTTGGTTTCCGCCCGTTACCCATGAATTACGCCACTATCGAATCGCTTGATCATGAAGGTCATGGCGTCGCCCATGTCGAGGGCAAGGCCATTTTTATCGATGGAGCACTGCCGGGCGAGCGGGTCACTTATACCTCGTACCGCCGCAAGCCGAGGTTTGAAAGCGCGTATGCCGATATGATTCTCAAGGCTTCCAGCCAGCGCGTCACGCCGCCTTGCCCGCACTTCGGTGTGTGCGGGGGGTGCAGTATGCAGCATCTTGAGCCGGTGGCGCAGGTGGCCGCCAAACAGCGCGTGCTGGAGGATGCCTTCTGGCACATCGCGAGGATTAAACCGGAAACGATTTTGCCGCCGATCATCGGCCCGGCCTGGGGCTACCGTCGCCGTGCGCGGCTGTCGGTGCGCAAGATCGATAAAAAGGGGGGGGTGCTAGTCGGTTTTCGTGAAAAGCGCAGCAGCTATGTGGCGGTGATGGATTCCTGCGCCGTCCTGCCGGCGCCGATTTCTGCCTTGCTGCGGAAATTGGGCGAACTGGTTGGATCACTGTCGATTCCCGACCGCGTGCCGCAGATCGAGGTGGCGGCGGGCGACACCCCGACGGCGCTGGTGCTGCGTATCCTCGAGCCGCTGACGGGAACGGATGAAGCCAAGGTGCGCGCGTTCGCCGACCTGCATGGCGTGGTGATCTACCTGCAAACCGGCGGGCCCGATACCGCCACGCTGTTTCACCCGCCTGACGCACTGCAACCGGCGTATGACCTGCCGGATTTCGGCGTCACCCTGCGCTTTCGTCCCACCGATTTCACGCAGGTGAACCACGACGTTAATCGCGTGCTGGTGAGGCGGGCACTCGGGTTGCTGAAGGTGCAACCCGGCGAAAGGATTGCGGACATGTTTTGCGGGCTGGGCAACTTCACGTTGCCGCTGGCGCGTTCGGGCGCTCAGGTCGTTGGCGTCGAAGGCAGTGCTCCGCTGGTGGCGCGGGCGAAGGAGAATGCTGTTTTCAATGGCCTGGACGGGCGCATCGAGTATCACGTGGCGAACCTGTTTACCGTGACGCCGGAAAGCCTGGCCGCCTGGGGACACTTTGACAAGATGCTGATTGACCCGCCGCGCGAAGGGGCGATGGAACTGGTCAAGTCGCTGGGTGAGGATGCGCCGTCGCGGATTGTCTATGTTTCGTGCAGCCCGGCGACGCTGGCGCGTGACGCGGAAGTGCTGGTGAATCAAAAGGGCTATCGGCTGGTGGCCGCAGGTATTGCCAACATGTTCCCGCATACCTCGCACGTCGAGTCGATCGCGCTTTTCGAACGCTAGAAATGAAGACGGCGCTCCGCAGAGCGCCGTCCCGCCGCTGCCGACTTTTCAGGTTCAGTCGCGGTCGCCGGTGAATGCCATCAGCAGGTTCAGCAAGCTGACAAAGACGTTATAAACATCCAGATACACCGAGAGTGTGGCGGTGATGTAGTTGTCTTCGCCGCCCTGCACGATGCGGTTGATATCATAGAGGATGTAGGCGGAGAAGATCACCACGGCCAGTGCCGAGATCGCCAGCGCGAGCGCGGGAATCTGGAACAAGGCGTTGGCCAGGGCCGCCAGCAGGATGAGGATGACGCCGGCGAAAAGGAACTTGCCGAGGTTGGAGAAGTCGCGTTTGGTGGTCGAAGCGACGCCTGCCAGCACGAAGAAGATCGCGCCGGTACCGCCTGCGGCCATGGCGATCAGGCTGGCGCCGTTGTTGAAGCCCAGTGCCACCTGCAGGATGCGCGAGAGCATCAGTCCCATGAAGAAGGTGAAACCGAGCAGCAGGACGACGCCCATGCCGCTGTTTTTGGTCTTTTCGATGCCCCACATGAAGCCCCAGGCAATGCCAAGGAACAGCAGGAAACCCATAAAGGGACTGCCAGCCATAAAGGAGAAATTCAACTGGATGCCGAGCAGGGCGCCGGCCACGGTGGGCAGCATCGATAGCGCCAGCAGCGCGTACGTGTTGCGCAGAACCCGGTGCTGCTGGACAGCATAGCCGGAAGCGGTCTGTTGGGCGATCTGGAACGGTTGCATGGACAATTCCCTTTCTGTTGTAAATCCAGTAAATACTAGGACAACTGAAGCTTGGTAAAAGTTTCAATCTCCGTTGTGAGAAGTGCTACCGAAATGTTAGTTTTCAACCTGTAGGCTTCACTTCAGCCCCAGAGAAAAACCGGAGCAAAAGGATCACTCTTTAAGTTCTGCATTGGGATCTGCCTTCTGATAGTCCAGTTTCTTCTCTTTGGCCCGGGAGTTTTCCATAGAGGTGATTGACGGACCGCTCTTCGGCGCGGGTTTGCCTTTTACCTTGTCGCCGACCGAGACAGTGCCTTTCAAATCCTTCTTCTCATCGGTACCGTAGGGGCAATCGCTTCCATAAAGCACCTTGCCATTGGTGCCGACACATTTATTGACCTCGGCGAAGGCGACGCTGCCATTCAATAAAGCAAAGGCTCCGGCAGTCAGGAACACGTATTTGAACAAGTGTTTCATTTTCTTCTCCTTGTGAGCGCAGATCGAATGTGAAGCTACACCTTTCAATCTCTTGTGACGACAAAGCACAAGTTTAGCGGCTAGCCGTAGATCTTGCACATGAGCGGCATGACCGCCGGATTGGACAGCAGGCCGATCAGGGAGAGGATGGCGGCAGCGATGGCCAGCCGCCAGATCCAGCGACGCAGGGCAGGCGATAGTTCAGGCGTCGGTCTCTTCACGTCCGGCACGTTTCCGGTCGTGCGCCTTGAGGAAGCGCTTGCGCAGGCGGATTGACTTGGGCGTAATTTCGACCAGTTCGTCGTCAGCGATGAATTCGACAGCGGATTCGAGCGTGATCTGGATCGGCGTGATCAGCCGCACGGCTTCGTCGGTGCCCGAGGAGCGCACGTTGGTCAACTGTTTGCCTTTGATCGGATTCACCACCAGATCGTTGTCGCGGCTGTGGATGCCGATGATGATGCCTTCGTAGAGCGGATCGCCGGGGCTGACGAACATGCGCCCGCGATCTTGCAGCTTCCAGAGCGCGTAAGCGACCGCGGGGCCATCTTCGGCGGAAATCAGTACGCCGTTGCGCCGCTCGGCCATGACGCCAGCCCATGGTCCGTATTCGTCAAAAACGTGGCTGGCGAGGCCGGTGCCGCGCGTGAGCGTGAGGAATTCGCCCTGAAAACCGATCAGGCCGCGTGCCGGAATGCGGTATTCGAGGCGTACCCGTCCGCGACCGTCCGGTTGCATGTCTTGCAGATCACCCTTGCGGCGGCCGAGTTCTTCCATGACGCCGCCTTGATGGCCATCTTCGACATCCACCGTGAGCATTTCGTAGGGTTCCTGCTTGGTGCCGTCGGGCAGTTCATGGACCACGACGCGCGGGCGTCCGACGGCCATTTCATAGCCTTCGCGCCGCATGTTTTCGAGCAGGATGGTGAGATGTAGTTCGCCGCGGCCGGAAACCTCGAAAATGTCGGCGTTTTCAGTTTCGGCGACGCGCAAGGCGACGTTGGAGAGCAATTCCTTGTTGAGCCGCTCGCGGATCTGGCGGCTGGTGACGAATTTGCCTTCCTTGCCGGCCAGCGGCGAGGTGTTGACCTGTAAATTGATCGTCAGCGTGGGTTCGTCTACCGAAATCGGCGTCATGCCTACCGGTGAGTCAACCGCGCAGAGGGTGACGCCGATGCCCACCTGTTCGATGCCTGAGACGAGCACGATGTCGCCGGCTTCGGCATCGACGGCGGTCTGGCGTTCCAGCCCGTTAAACGTCAATACCTGTCCGACTTTCGCTACACCGCGTGCTTCATCACCATACATCACCGCGACTTGCTGGCCGGGCTTGATATGGCCCTTCTTGATGCGGCCGATGCCGATGCGGCCGACATAGGAATTGTAGTCGAGCGAGCAAATTTGCAATTGAAGTGGCGCCTCGGAATCGACATCAGGCGGCGGTACATATTGGAGGATGGCCTCGTATAGCGGGCGCATGTCGGTACCGGGGGCGTCCGCCGACAACATCGCGTAACCGTTCAGCGCCGAGGCGAAGACGACCGGGAAATCAAGCTGTTCTTCGGTGGCGCCGAGCTTGTCGAACAGTTCGAAGGTATGGTCGATCACCCAGTCGGGACGCGAGCCGGGACGGTCGATCTTGTTGATGACGACAATCGGCTTGAGTCCGAGCGCCAAAGCCTTCTTCGTGACAAAGCGCGTCTGCGGCATCGGGCCTTCGACGGCATCGACGAGCAGCAAAACCCCATCGACCATCGACAGCACGCGCTCGACTTCACCGCCGAAATCGGCGTGGCCCGGGGTGTCGACGATGTTGATGTGGGTGCCTTCAAAATCGATGGCGCAGTTTTTGGCCAGGATCGTGATGCCGCGTTCTTTCTCGATATCGTTCGAGTCCATGACGCGCTCGACCACTTGCTGGTTTTCGCGGAAGGTGCCGGACTGGCGGAGCAGTTGGTCGACAAGCGTGGTCTTGCCATGGTCGACGTGGGCGATAATGGCGATATTGCGGAGGGGACGGGACATCGGGATGGGCGGCGCGGCTAAATGCGCAATCTGGCGAAAAAGGGCGCGAATTCTAACATGCGCTCTGTTACGGACTCTTTAAGGATGTGCCTGGTTGGCGTTGATGGGAGTGTGAAGAATGTTGGCAATCATCGGTGGCAGCGGGTTGACGCAACTGGCCTGCCTGGAAATCGTGCGGCGCGAGGTGGTGCGCACACCTTATGGCGAACCCTCGGGGACGCTGACCCATGGGCGCATCGGGCCGCAAGAGGTGGTCTTTCTGGCACGCCATGGCCACGGCCACACGATACCCCCGCACCGCGTCAATTACCGCGCGAACATCTGGGCGCTCGTCAAAGGGGCTGGTGCAGAAGGCATCGTTTCGGTCGCCTCGGTCGGCGGGATTCGTGCCGATCTCGGTCCCGGAGCGCTGGTCGTGCCGCATCAGATTATCGATTACACGTGGGGGCGACCGGCCACTTTCTTCGATGGCGGCGAAGCCCCGGTGGTGCATGTGGATTTCACTGAACCCTACGACCGGGCCTTGCGCGAACGTCTGTTGTGTGCGGGCGAGGCAGCGGGGGTGGCGCTGTCAGGTGCGAGCGTGTATGCGGCCATGCAAGGGCCGCGGCTGGAAACTGCCGCAGAAATCAACCGGCTGGAACGCGACGGTGCGGATATCGTCGGCATGACCGGCATGCCCGAGGCGTCGCTGGCACGCGAACTGGAGACGCCCTATGCCGCCATCTGCGCGGTGGCCAACTGGGGCGCGGGTCGCGGCGACTCGGCGAGCAAGATCCATTTTGACCGCATCGAGGCGGTGCTGCAGGAAACGCTGGGCAAGGTGCGCAAGGTGATCGAGCACCTGTGCGCAGCAGCGTAGGCGCGGCTAGCCGTTATTCATTGCCGTCCCGCCAGCGCCGACTTTTACAAACGCCAGGCCAGGGCTTCGTCGGCGCTGCGCAACCGTGCCGAGACCACGCGGGCGATGTTGCGGTAAACCTTCATGCCGATTTCCGGCTTGGAGTTCATCACCTGGTCGGACAGGCGCACCAGAATGCACGGCGAGACCGCCGTTACGGTGGCGCTGCGCGCTTCATTGTCCGCCAGCGCCATTTCGCCGAAGCTGTCGGCAGAGAAGATCCGGGCCAGTTCGATTTCGCCGTCGCGGCCGCGTTTCGTGACCATGGCTTCGCCATCGAGGATGACGTACATATGGTTGCCGACGCTGCCTTCCTTGACGATGGCGCCGTCAGGTGCAAAGGTGCATTTCTCGGCATGCGAGAGCAGTTCGCTGACCTCTGCGGGGGTGAGACCCTGAAAAGCCTTGACGTGCTCGGCGAGCTTGAATAGCAGGCGCTGCAGATCGTGGAAGGTAAATTGTTCGCGTATCCAGCTCATGGTGGCATCCGTTCAAACGTGCAAAACTTCCAGTAACTCCTGTTCAAGCCGGATCAGTGTCGCTGTTTTGCCGAGTTCGCTGCCGCTGATCAGGAAGGTATCTTCGACACGCTCGCCGAGCGTATCGATTTTGGCTGTGAAGAGGCGCACATGGTGGTTCGCCAGGGTGCGGGCGATGGCATACAGCAGGCCGGAGTGATCCGCCGCAGTGACCGACAGAATGTAGTTCTTGCTACTTTCATCGGCGCGAATCGAGACTTCCGGAGTCCACGGAATATGTTTTACCTGACGTGAAATGCGGCTTTGCGGTGGCGGGAGCAGTGGCGCCTGTTTTTTCAGATGTTCTGTGAGATCGTGGTCGATGAGGCCGATCATGTCGCGGTAGGGTAACTGGTTGCCCGTGTCGAGCAGAACAAAGCTGTCGAGGGCGTAACCATGGCGCGTGGTGTGGATCTTGGCGTCGACGATCGAATAACCGAGGCGGGCAAAGAAGCCGCAAATCCGTGCAAAAAGTTCTGGCTGGTCGCCGGCGTAGATCATCACCTGCAGTCCCGCGCCGGCGGGGTTGATGCGTGAGCGCACCACCGGTTCCGGGTTGTCCGGGCGGTAATAGAGCGTGAGGGTGTGCCAGGAAATTTCCTCGCTGTCATGGCGCAGGAAATACGGCGTGTCGAGTTGCTCCCACAGGGTAGTTTCGACGCCTGGACGCAGGCCGCGCAAACGCAGCAGGCGCCTGGCATCTTCCATGCGCTCCTCCAGTCCGGAAAGCGGTGCGTGGTTTTCGCCGCTGAGCAAACGGCGCGTCATGCGATAGAGGTCTTCGAGCAGTTTGGCCTTCCAGACATTCCAGACCTTGGGGCTGGTGCCGCGAATATCGCTGACCGTCAGGAGGTAAAGCGCCGTCAGGCGTTCTTCGGTGCCGACGATTCCGGCAAACCGGCGGATCACTTCCGGGTCGGCCAGATCCTGCTTTTGTGCGTAGGCCGACATGGTCAAGTGTTGCTCGACCAGAAAACAGATCAGGGCGGTGTCAGCCTCGCCGATGCCGTGGGTGCGGCAAAACCGCCTGGCATCGACTTTGCCAAGTTGGGAGTGGTCACCACCGCGGCCCTTGGCGATGTCGTGGAACAGGGCGGCGACCGTCAGCCGCCAGCGTTCGGGGAATGCCAGCATGAGACGCGAACAATATGGGTATTCGTGGGCGAACTCGGGCAGCGAAAAGCGGCGCAGATTGCGCACGACCTGCAGGATGTGCTGGTCGACGGTATAGACGTGAAACAGGTCGTGCTGCATGCGGCCGACAATACGGCCGAATGCCGGCAGGTAGGCGCCGAGAATGTCGAACTGGTTCATGCGGCGCAACTGGTGGGTGAGGCCGCGCTTTTCCTTGAACAGGGCGAGGAAGTTGGCCTGATTGCCCGGGTCGCGGCGGAATCCACTATCGATGTGCGCGCGCGCGCGCCACAATGCCCGTAGATTGCGCGGCGTCATGCCCTTCAGCTCGGCGCGTTGCGAAAGCAGCAGGAAACTCTTCAACAGCGCCGCTGGCTTTTGCTCGTAGAGATCGTCGGCGCGAATGTCGAGTAATTCATGCGCCATCTGAAAATCATTGTCGATGATGATCGGCGGTGCGGCCGGCCGATGTTCCAGGCGTGTGCCAAGGTCAAGCAGTACCAATGTATTCAGTTGCGTGACATGCTTGGCGTTTTGATAGTAGCGCTGCATCAGCACTTCGGAGGCACGTCGCGATGCCGTGGCTGTGAGGCCCAGCGCCTTGGCCAGGCCTTCCTGATAGTCGAACAGGAGGCGATCTTCGCGTCGTCCGCTGATCAGGTGCAGGCTAATGCGCACCCGCCGCAGAAAGTCTTCCGATCGTGCCAGCTGGCGCGCTTCAGCGGGGGAGGTGATGATGGTATCCGCGAGTTTGCGCCAGCCATCGGCAAGTCCCGCAGCCCGGGCGACCCAAAGAATGATTTGCAGGTCGCGCAGCCCGCCGGGATTTTCCTTGCAGTTGGGTTCGAGGCTGTAGGCCGTATCGTTGTATTTGGCGTAGCGCCCTTCCTGCTCCAGTCGTTTGGCTTTGAAAAAGGCCTGCGGATCGAGGTTGTGATGGAAATCATTGTCGAAGTGCTCGTAAAGCACCCGGTTGCCACACAAAAAGCGGGCCTCCAGCAGTGCGGTTTGCACGGTGATGTCGCGATTGGCCTCCTCAATGCACTCATCCACCGTACGCACACTGTGACCGATATCGAGGCCAATGTCCCAGAGGATACCGATCAGTGTTTCGAGTGCTTGCTGGTATGTGTCGGTGGCGCCATCAGGCAGCAGGATCAACAGGTCGACATCCGATGCCGGGTACAACTCGCCGCGCCCATAGCCGCCGACGGCGGCCAGACATAGCCCCGGCCCCATTCCCAGTGACTGCCAGATACTCTGCAAGGTCTGATCGACGAGACCCACCGTGCCATGCAGCAGGGTGGCCGGCTTGCCCCCGGCAAGATAGGCCTCTTTGAGTGCCTGCTTGCCTGCCTGTAGTTCGCGGCGTTGGGCAGCGACGATATTGGTGTCAGGCGTTGTCAGGATGCGTTCCACGGCCGTGGTCGCAAACTCAGATCGGGAACGGGTTGCGCGGTGCGCCGGCCGAAAGGGTCAGCACTTCAACGCCACTATCGGTCACGGCGATGGTGTGCTCCCATTGGGCAGACAGGCTGCGATCCTTGGTGACGATGGTCCAGCCGTCGGGAAGCTCCGAGACGGCGGCCTTACCGGCGTTGATCATCGGCTCGATAGTGAAGATCATGCCGGTCTCGAGCTTGATGCCATCCCCCCGCTTGCCATAGTGGAGGACTTGGGGTTCCTCATGGAACTTGCGACCAATGCCGTGGCCGCAGAATTCGCGCACCACCGAAAACCCATTGGATTCGGCATGCCGCTGGATGGCAGCGCCGATGTCGCCGAGACGGGCGCCGGGCTTGACGGCGGCGATGCCCTTCCAGAGGCATTCGTGGGTGATCGTGATGAGCCGCTTGCCGAGAATGGAGGCTGTGCCGCCGACGCTGAACATGCGGCTGGTGTCGCCATGCCAGCCATCCTTGATGGTGGTGATGTCGAGATTGACGATGTCGCCTTTTTTAAGGGGGCGATCATTCGGCACGCCATGACAGACCTGATGGTTGACCGAAGCGCAGATTGATTTCGGATAGGGTAGGTAGCCCGGCGGTGCGTAGTTGAGCGGAGCGGGGATGCAGCCTTGGACATTCACCATGAAGTCGTGGCACAAACGATCCAGTTCGGCCGTGGTAACGCCGGGAACCACAAAAGGCTCGACATAGTCCAGCACTTCGCCGGCCAGGCGGCCGGCTATGCGCATGAGTTCGAGTTCCTCGGGGGGTTTGATCGTTATGCTCATTGTGGGCCGTATCCAGGGATGGCAGTAAATTAATGACTGCAATTCTAACCGCAGCCTAATGCACAGCGCTGTAGACCTTGAAGTTTGCTGCATTGCACCGCTATAATCCATAGCTTGTCCTGATTTGACCGGACAAAATTCACACACTCGGCGCCGAATGGGTGCCTCTATCCAGAGGAACCGGCCGGGTGGCGGATAACCCATATCGGAGAACTGTCAATGAGTACAACCATGCGTCAAATGCTGGAGGCCGGCGTACATTTCGGTCACCAAACCCGTTTCTGGAATCCCAAGATGGCCCCGTACATTTTCGGCCATCGCAACAAGATCCACATCATCAACCTCGAGAAGACGCTCGCCAAGTTCAACGAGGCGATGGACTTTCTCAAGAAGCTGTCGGCCAAGAAAGGCACCGTGCTCTTCGTCGGCACCAAGCGTCAGGCGCGCGAAATTCTCGCCGAGGAAGCACTGCGCGCCCACATGCCTTTCGTCGATGAGCGCTGGTTGGGCGGCATGCTCACCAACTTCAAGACCGTCAAGATCTCGATCAAGCGTCTGCGTGACATGGAGCAGATGGCCGAGGAAGGTGCCTTCGAAAAGATGGGCAAGAAGGAAGCCCTGATGCTGCAACGCGAACTCACCAAGTTGCAAAAAAGCCTGGGCGGCATCAAGGAAATGAACGCCCTGCCGGATGCGATCTTCGTGATCGACGTCGGTTACCACAAGATCGCCATTACCGAAGCCAACAAGCTTGGCATCCCGATCATCGGTGTTGTCGATACCAACCATACGCCAATCGGCATCAACTACGTGATCCCGGGCAACGACGATTCGTCGCGCGCCATTCGCCTGTATGCACGTGGTGTGGCCGACGCGGTACTTGAAGGCAAGAATCAGTCGATTAACGAAGTGGTGCAGCAAATGGCCGGCGACGACGAGTTTGTCGAGGTCGAAGAAAGTGCGGCCGAGTAAAAAATCGGCGCTGGCGGGACGGCGGCAAGGCCGCTGCCCCGCCGCTAACGAACATCTGAATCTGGAGTAAAGCAATGGCGGAAATTACCGCAAGCATGGTGAAAGAACTGCGCGAGAAGACTGACGCGCCGATGATGGAATGCAAGCGTGCATTGATCGAGGCGGGTGGTGATCTGGCCAAGGCTGAAGAAATCCTGCGCGTCAAGCTCGGCAGCAAGGCGACCAAGGCGGCCACGCGTATCGCCGCCGAAGGTGTGGTCGGCATGTATGTGGCTGGCGATGGCAAGTTGGGCGCAGTGGTCGAAGTGAACTCCGAGACCGACTTCGTTGCCAAGAATGACGAATTCATCGCGCTGTCCAAGGGCTGTGCCGAACTGGTGGCCAACCAGAACCCCGTCGACGTAGCTGCGCTGTCTGCACTGCCGATGGGCGATGGCACGGTCGAAAGCACGCGCGCTGCGCTGGTCGGCAAGATCGGCGAGAACATGACGCTCCGCCGCTTCGTGCGCATTGCCGCCGAGGGCAAGCTGGCTTCCTATGTACATGGCGGTTCGAAGATCGGTGTGCTGGTCGATGTCTCCGGTGGTGATGAGCAACTGGGCAAGGATCTGGCGATGCACATTGCCGCTTCGAAGCCCAAGTCACTTGATTCCTCAGGTGTTCCTGCCGAATTGCTGGATACCGAACGCCGCATTGCCATCGAGAAGGCGCGCGAATCCGGCAAGCCGGAAGCGATGCTGGACAAGATCGCCGAAGGCACCGTGCAGAAATATCTCAAGGATGTGACGCTGCTCGGCCAGGTGTTCGTCAAGGCCGAAGACGGCAAGCAGACTATCGAGCAGTTGCTCAAGGCCAAGGGCGCCAAGGTCAACAGCTTTACACTCTATATCGTTGGCGAAGGCCTCGAGAAGCGGGTGAACGACTTCGCTGCCGAGGTTGCTGCCCAGGCAGCGGCTGCCAAAAAGTAAGAATCACGCCATGACCACCACCGCACGCTACAAGCGCATCCTGCTCAAGCTTTCGGGCGAGGCTTTGATGGGCGAGGATGCCTATGGCATCAATCGCGAAACCTTGTGGCGCATCGTTAACGAAATCAAGGCGGTGACCGACCTTGGTGTTGAGGTCGGGGTGGTGATCGGTGGCGGCAATATTTTTCGTGGCATGGCCGGGGCATCCTCCGGCATGGATCGCGCCACCGCCGACTACATGGGCATGCTGGCGACCGTGATGAATGCCATGGCGTTGTCGGATGCCATGCGCCAGGCAGGTCTCAATGGCCGCGTGCAGTCTGCGCTGAGTATCGAACAGGTCGTCGAGCCCTATATCCGTGGCAAGGCGATCCGCTATCTGGAAGAAGGCAAGGTAGTCATTTTCGGCGGTGGCACGGGTAATCCGTTCTTTACCACCGATACAGCGGCAGCGCTGCGCGGTTCTGAAATCGGCGCCGAGATCGTCCTCAAGGCAACCAAGGTGGATGGCGTGTACACCGCCGACCCGAAAACGTATCCGACGGCGACGCGTTTCGCCAGAATCAGCTTCGATGAGGCCATTGGCCGCAACCTCGCCGTGATGGATGCCACAGCCTTTGCGTTGTGCCGCGACCAGAAATTGCCGATCAATGTATTTTCGATTTTCAAGACCGGTGCGCTGAAGCGTGTCGTGATGGGTGAGGACGAAGGTACCTTGGTCCATTGTTAAGGTGCAATCCCAGGAGTTTTTGTGATGATCGCCGAACTGAAGAAAACCACTGAACACAAGATGCAGAAGAGCGTCGAGGCGCTTCAGCATGATCTGGCCAAAGTCCGTACCGGCCGCGCGCATACCGGCCTGCTCGATCATGTGCAGGTCGATTACTACGGCTCGCCGATGCCGATCAATCAGGTGGCCAACATTACCCTGCTGGATGCCCGCACCATTGGCGTGCAGCCATGGGAAAAGCCGATGATCGCCAAGGTGGAAAAAGCGATTCGCGATTCCGATCTTGGTCTGAATCCGGCCACTCAGGGCGACATGCTGCGCGTGCCGATGCCCATGTTGACCGAGGAGCGGCGCCGCGACCTGATCAAGGTGGTCAAGCATGAGGGTGAAAATGCCAAGATCGCGATCCGAAACCTGCGTCGTGACGCCAATACCCATCTCAAGGATGCGCTGAAGAAGCACGAGATTCCCGAAGATGAAGAGCGCCGTGCTCAGGACGACGTGCAGAAGCTTACCGACAGGTACATCGCCGAGGTGGACAGGTTGCTGGCTGAAAAAGAAAAGGATCTGATGGCCGTCTAGGCTGTCAGCCCACGATTCCATCTGGTCCCAATTCCAGCGTAGGCCATCAGGATGTTTACGAGTTCCACCCGCAGTATTCCTGAACAAGGGAGCGTGCCGCGCCATCTGGCGGTCATCATGGATGGCAATGGGCGTTGGGCGAAAAAGCGTTTTCTGCCGCGCGTGGCCGGCCATCAACAGGGGGTCGAGACCGTCCGGCGCACCGTCAAGGCCTGCATCGAACGCGGCATCGACTACCTGACCCTGTTTGCTTTCAGCTCGGAAAACTGGCGTCGTCCGACGGAGGAGGTCAGTTTTCTGATGAACCTCTTCATCTCCGCACTCGAGCGCGAAGTCGGGCGTCTGCATGCGAACGGCGTACGGCTGCGTGTGGTTGGCGATTTGTCTGCATTCGAACCGCGCCTGATCGACCTGGTGCGTCGCGGGGAAAATCTCACTGCCAGCAATGGCAAGCTGACGCTGACGATTGCTGCAAACTATGGTGGCCGTTGGGATCTGATGCAGGCCTTCAATGGCTTGGCGCTGGCTTACCCAGAAAAAGTCGGCAACTACGCCGAGGCTGATCTGGAGCCGTTCCTGGCCATGAGTTATGCGCCGGAGCCTGATCTATTTATCCGCACGGGTGGCGAGCAGCGCATCAGCAACTTTCTGCTCTGGCAACTGGCCTATTGCGAGCTTTTCTTTACCGACGCGTTCTGGCCGGACTTTGACGAGGCGATGCTGGACAATGCGATTGCCAGCTTCCGCAAGCGTGAGCGGCGCTTCGGCCGCACCAGCGAGCAACTGCTTGCCGTCCCGCCATCACCGACTTTGACGGCTGTTCCGGGCGATGCTTAAAGCGCGGGTCATCACCGCGCTGCTGCTGGCTTCAGGTTTATTTGCCGTCCTTTTCCTGTTGCCCGCACCAGGCTCCAGCCTGGTGTTCGCCTTGATTGCAGCGTTGGCCGCCTGGGAGTGGGCGGGGCTGATGAAAGCCGGCAGGACCGCGCGTTCGGTTTATGCTTTTGCAATGCTGCTGGCCTGCCTGATCGTTGTCTGGCTGGATGGGCAACGCTTGCTGTGGCTGCTGTCTGCCGGATTCTGGCTGCTCATAGTACCCCTCTGGTTGTTTTATCGCTGGCCATTGTCCAGCCTGCCCTTTCTGGGTTACGTCGTTGGCGCAATTCTCCTGCTGCCGGCCTGGGCCGCGATGGTGGAACTGCAGGTGCGCAGCCCCTGGTGGTTGATCGGTGTGATGGCGCTCGTGGCAGCAGCAGATATCGGTGCCTACTTTGTCGGCCGTGCTTTCGGCCGACATAAACTCGCGCCTTCCATCAGTCCTGGCAAAACTTGGGAAGGGGTGGCCGGGGGATTGGCTGCGGTGGCGATCTATGTCATGGTGATCGGGATGCTGACGGGAAAGGTCGCCGGATATGGATGGTTGATGCTGATTTTTGCCGCCTTCCTGCTGGTTGCCGTGAGTATCCTCGGCGACCTGTTCGAGTCGATGATCAAGCGGCAGGCGGGCATGAAGGACAGCAGTCAGTTGCTGCCCGGTCATGGTGGCATTCTCGATCGCGTGGATAGCCTGACTGCCGCGCTGCCGATGGCGGTGCTGGTGACCTTGGGAGCGGGTTTATGAAGCGGCAGCGGCTTGCCGTGCTCGGTGCGACGGGCTCGATCGGCGTCAGCACTCTCGACGTGGTGGCGCGCCATGCCGAACGCTACGAGGTGATGGCCCTGACGGGCAACAGCCGTGTCGAGGTTCTACTTGATCAATGCCTGCAACACCGGCCGCGCTACGCAGTGCTGGGGCAGGAACAGAGTGTAGCTGCACTCACCGAGCGCTTGCGCAGTGCAGGGCTGGCTACCGAGGTGTTGGCCGGGCCGGCGGCACTAGAGCGGGTTGCCGCATTACCCGAAGTGGATACGGTGATGGCGGCGATTGTTGGCGCTGCCGGTTTGCAACCGACTTTGGCGGCCGTCCGTCAAGGCAAGCGTATCCTCCTCGCCAACAAGGAAGCACTGGTAATGGCCGGGGCGTTGTTCATGGCCGAGGTGCGTGCTCACAAGGCGGTATTGCTGCCGATCGACAGCGAGCACAATGCGGTCTTTCAATCCTTGCCGGCTGATTATGTCGGTAACCCGGCGCGTGCTGGAATCAGCCATATCCTGCTCACTGCCTCGGGCGGTCCGTTCCGCACCACGCCGCTCGAACGCTTGCAAACCGTGACGCCAGATGAAGCTTGCGCCCATCCCAACTGGGCGATGGGGCGCAAGATTTCCGTCGATTCCGCCACCATGATGAACAAGGGCCTCGAGGTGATCGAGGCGCGTTGGCTCTTCGATGTCACGCCGGAGCAGATCGAAGTGGTGATCCACCCGCAAAGCGTGATTCATTCGCTGGTCCAGTATATCGATGGCTCAGTCCTCGCCGAGTTGGGCAATCCGGATATGCGTACGCCGATTGCCCATGCCCTGGCCTGGCCAGAACGTATCGCGGCGGGTGTTGCCCCGCTCGATCTGCCGGCGATCGCGCAACTCAGCTTCGAACGGCCGGATTTCACACGCTTCCCCTGCCTGGCCCTGGCCTTCCGTGCGCTACGTGCCGGCGGCAATGCTTCCACGGTATTGAACGCTGCCAACGAGGTGGCGGTGGCAGCCTTCCTCGACCGGCGCTTGCCCTTTCTCGCCATTGCCCGGATCATCGGCGACACGCTGGACGCCCTGCCTGTCGCCGACATGTCCGACCTGCCGGCGATTCTGGCCGAGGATGCGCGTGCGCGTGCCGTGGCTGAAGACCTGGTGTCGTGCTGGCAATGAGCTTCAGCGGGTTTTTCTGGATTCTGGGCGCATTCCTGCTGGCCCTTGCCGTGCTAATCGTCGTGCACGAACTGGGACATTTCTCCGTGGCACGTTTGTGCAACGTGAAAATTTTGCGCTTTTCAGTCGGATTCGGCAAACCGCTCTGGCTGCGTCGCTTCGGACGTGACGATACCGAGTGGGCGATCTCGGCCTTTCCGCTGGGCGGCTACGTGAAGATGCTTGATGAGCGCGAGGGCGAAGTACCGGCACACGAGTTGGACCGGGCCTTCAATCGTCAGAGTGTATTGAAGCGCAGCTGCATCGTCGTGGCCGGACCACTGGCCAATATGCTGCTTGCCGTGGCGCTGTATTGGTTCCTGTTCATGAGTGGCGTTGAAGAGCCGCGTCCGATACTGGCCGCGCCACCCGCCGGTACGCTGGCGGCAGAGGAAAAAGTCGGCGCTGGCGAGACGGCGCGTGCCGTGTCCGGCGTGCCGGTAGCGACCTGGACAGAGCTGCGGTGGGAACTATTGCAACACATTCTCGATCGCGATGCGGTGACTCTCGAAACCATCGATGCGCACGGCAACATCGCTACCTACCACCTCGAAGTCGGCCGGCTGGACAGCGCAGCACTGGAAACCGATCCCTTGCAGGCCGTAGGTTTGCGCCTGATGCGCCCCGAATTGCCGCCGATTCTCGGTGAGGTACAGGCCGGCTCACCTGCCGCTGCTGCCGCTCTGCTGCCCAACGACCAGATACTTGCTATCGACGGGCAAGCGATCAAAACCTGGCAGGAGCTGGCACTTATCATTCGTGCAGCCGGTACGCGGGAATTACTGCTGGATGTGCAACGCAACGCGCTGAAATTACAGGTCAAGGTCGTACCGGAAATCGTCGAAGAGCAGGGCGGCAAACCGGTTTCCCGTATCGGCATCGCCGTGCGTGACGATCCCGAACTACGCCAAAGTGCCCTGGTGACCGTGCGCTATGGTATGGGTACCTCGCTGCGGCGCGCCCTGGCGCAAACCTGGGAAACCTCGGTGCTCAGCCTGCGCATGATGGGGCGCATGCTGATGGGTGAATTGTCGGTGAAGAATATTTCCGGGCCGGTAACGATTGCCGATTACGCCGGCCAATCCGCGCGGATGGGCAGCGGTCATTACCTGCGTTTCCTCGCCCTCATCAGCATCAGCCTGGGGGTGCTTAACCTGCTGCCCATTCCAGTTTTGGATGGGGGGCATTTAATGTATTATCTCGTCGAAGTTATCAAGGGTGGACCTCTCTCGGAACGTGTTATGGAAATCGGCCAGCAGATCGGGTTGACGCTGCTGGCTTTATTGATGGCCGTGGCGTTCTACAACGACATTAATCGTCTGGTTTCCGGTTAGCGCATGAAACGTAATTTATTGGCAGGTCTGGTCTCGGTGTTCTCGGTGATGTTGGCTTCCGGCGCCGCTGCATTTAATCCCTTCGTCGTCAGCGATATTCGCGTCGAAGGCATTCAGCGTACCGAAGCGGGTACCGTCTTCAGCTATCTGCCGGTCAAGGTAGGCGATACGCTGACCGACGACAAGGCTGCGCAAGCGATCAAATCGCTGTTCGGCACCGGGTTTTTCAAGGATGTGCGTCTCGAAATCGAGGGTAACGTACTGGTGGTACTGATTGAAGAGCGACCCGCCATCAGTTCGCTTGAGTTCGTCGGCGTCAAGGCTTTCGACCAGGAGCAACTGCGCAAGGGCTTGCGCGAAGTGGGGCTTTCCGAGTCGCGTATCTTCGACCGTTCGCTGGTCGAGCGTGCGGAACAGGAACTCAAGCGCCAGTATCTTTCCAAAGGGCATTATGCTGCCCAGATCACCACCACGGTGACGCCGCTGGAGCGCAATCGCGTCGGTATCACCTTTGCCGTAGATGAAGGCGAGATCGCCAAGATCAGCCAGATCAACATCGTCGGCGCCAATGCTTTCAAGGAAAAGGACCTGCTTGGGCAATTCAAGCTGACGACACCGAGCTGGTTGAGCTGGTACACAAAAAATGACCAGTATTCCAAGCAGAAGTTGTCGGGAGATATCGAGACGCTACGTTCTTTTTACCTGGATCGCGGCTATATCGAGTTCAACGTCGAATCGACCCAAGTCTCGATCTCGACTGACAAGCAGGACATCTATATCACGATCAATATCAGCGAGGGTGATCAATATTCAGTCTCATCAGTCAAGCTGGCCGGCGAACTTCTGCTGTCGGAAGAGGAACTGCTGAAGCTGGTGACCATCAAGCCGGGCGAACTGTTTTCGCGTGAATTGGTGACGGGCACGACCAAGGCGATCAGCGAGCGTCTTTCCAACGATGGCTATGCCTTTGCCAACGTGAACGCCGCGCCCGAAATCGACAAGGAAAAGAAACAGGTAGCGTTTACCTTGTTCGTCGATCCGGGCCGGCGCGTCTATGTGCGACGCATCCAGGTACAGGGCAACACGCGCACCCGTGACGAAGTCGTGCGCCGTGAACTGCGTCAGATGGAAGCCGGCTGGTATGACGGCGCGAAAATCAACAAGTCGCGTGCGCGTGTCGATAAGTTGGGCTACTTTGACGAGGTGACTGTCGAAACGCCGGCAGTCCCCGGCACTACCGACCAGGTCGATTTGAACGTCAACGTCAAGGAAAAGGCGACCGGCAACATGATGCTGGGTGCGGGCCTGTCCAGTACGGAAGGTCTGGTGCTATCCGGTTCGATCCAGCAACAGAACCTGTTCGGCAGCGGCAAGCATGTCGCTGTCGGCTTCAATACCAGCAAGATCAACACGTTGTATTCGTTCTCCTATACCGATCCATACCACACCGTCGATGGTGTCAGTCGCGGTTTCGATATGTACTACAAGGATACGGATACAGCGGAACTCAATACGATTGCCACCTATGCCACCAAGTCCTATGGGGGCGGTGTGCGCTATGGTTTCCCGATCGGTGAGGATAACCGCATCAACTTCGGCCTGGCCTTTGATTCGACAGAGGTCAAGGAGACCACGAATACCCCGCTTCGCTACAAAGCCTTCCTCGCGGAGTACGGAACTGATTACACAGGGGCTATTCTCAGCGTCGGTTGGGGCAAGGATACGTTGGACAGTCGCATCTACCCGATGCAAGGTTATGTCGCTACAGCGGGTACCGAGTTGGCAATGGGTACCGATACGCTGGGGTACTATCGCGCCAACCTGAAGTACCAGCAATACTTCCCCATCGGCCGTGAATATGCCCTCATGATCAATGGCGAGCTAGGTTGGGCGGACGGCATCGGGGATGATCCCTTGCCGTTCTGGAAGTATTACTACGCGGGCGGAGTCGGTTCCGTACGGGGTTACAAGGCCGGCTCACTGGGTCCGATTGATCCTCTGACCGAGGATCGGCTGGGCGGAAAGCACCGACTGATTACCAACGCCGAGTTTCTCTTTCCGATGCCGGGTAGCGGACTGGACAAGTCATTGCGCCTGGGGGTCTTCATGGATGCCGGCAAGGTTTGGGGTGCGGATTATGGACTGTACAACCCGGCGGATGAAGACATGCGCTATAGCGCAGGTCTTTCGTTGGCCTGGTCCTCGCCCTTGGGTCCCTTAAAGTTCAGTCTGGCCCAACCCCTCAACGAGAAGAGTGGCGATGATATCCAGCGCCTGCAGTTCCAGATGGGCACTACGTTCTAACGCAGGAGAGATGATGAAAAATATTAGGAAAACTGCAGTTTTATTGCTGGTTGCACTCGCTGCAACCCCGGCGATGGCTGAACTCAAGTTAGCCTTCATCAATACCCAGCGCGTGATGTCCGAATCGCCGCAGGCGAAGAAAGCCAGCAAGAAAATAGAAGATGAATTTCTCCGGCGTGAGCAGGAACTACAGCAAATGAGCAAGGGCCTGAAAGCGTTGCAGGATGGCCAGGAAAAGAATGCCCTGACCCTGTCCGAAGGTGATCGGCGCGCCAAGGAGCGTGAGATTAGTGACCTGAATCGTGATCTGCAGCGCAAGCAACGCGAGTTTCGCGAAGATCTGAATTTACGCAAGAACGAAGAAATGGCATCAATCCTCGAGCGTGCCAACAAGGTGATCAAGCAAATCGCCGAGGCGGAAAAGTTTGACCTGATCGTTCAGGAAGCTGTCTATTTCAGCCCGCGTATCGATATTACCGACAAGGTGATCAAGGCGCTGGGCGATGCTGCTCAGGCCAAATAAGCCCAAGTAGCGGTGTAACGTGGCCCGCACCCTGGAGGAAATCGTCGCCCGCTTCGGCGGTGATCTGCGAGGGGACGGGCATCTGGCCATCACGGGGCTCGCGGCGCTCGATGTTGCGACTCCGCTGCAACTCTCATTCCTTGCCAATCCGAAATACCGGGGCCAGTTGGCCACGACGCACGCGGGAGCGGTCATTCTCGCGGCCGAAATGGCCGATGATTGCCCGGTCGCAGCAATCGTCACACCGCAGCCCTATCTTTACTTTGCCCGCGTATCGCAATGGCTGGTCGAAACTCCCGGACCGGCGCCTGGCGTTCACCCTTCCGCCGTGGTCGAGTCGCCCGTTCCTGCCAGTGCCAGCATCGGCCCGCTGGTCTGGATCGGCGCGGATGTCGTGCTGGGTGAAAACGTCGTGATCAATGCCCAGTGCCGTATCGGCGCGGGAGCTTGCATCGGCGACGCTAGTTACCTGTATCCCGGCGTGACGATTTATCACGCTTGCCGTATCGGTCGGCGTGCCATCATCCACTCCGGCGCGGTCATTGGCGCTGACGGTTTTGGTTTTGCACACGAAAAGACCGGCGAGTGGGTGAAGATTGCCCAGACCGGCCGGGTGCTGATTGGTGACGATGTCGAAATTGGTGCTAATACGACTATCGACCGGGGTGCATTGGCAGATACGGTTATCGAGAATGGCGTCAAACTCGACAACCAGATTCAGATTGGCCACAACGTGCATGTCGGCGCGCATACCGCCATGGCGGGATGCGTTGGTGTCGCCGGTAGTACGAAAATCGGCGCCGGTTGTACGGTAGGGGGGGCGGGAATGATTCTGGGGCACCTGACCCTGGCGGATGGCGTCAATATTTCATCCGGTACGTTTGTTCCCAAGTCGATTACGAAGCCCGGCAATTACACCGGTTACGTACCATTCATGGCGCACGAGGAATGGTTGAAGAACTTCTCGCGATTACGCCATCTCGATGCGATGGCCGATAAAATACGCGACCTCGAAAAGCGCCTGGCCGAACTGGAGAAAAATAAATGACACCGATGGACATCCATGAAATTCTGGAGTACCTGCCGCATCGCTATCCCTTCCTGCTGGTCGATCGCGTGCTTGATGTCGTACCGGGCGAGCGCATCACCGCGCTGAAAAACGTCAGCATGAACGAGCCGTTCTTCCCTGGCCACTATCCCCACCACCCGGTTATGCCGGGCGTGCTGGTCATTGAAGCGCTGGCGCAGACGGCCGCGATCCTCTCATTTAAGACCTTGGGCGGCAAGCCGGATGACAAGTCGGTGTACTACTTCGTCGGCATCGATGGCGCGCGTTTCAAGCGGCCGGTCAGTCCTGGCGATCAACTGATATTCGAGGTTTCCATTATTGCCAACAAGCGTGGCATCTGGAAGTTTTCTGCGCAAGCCAAAGTGGACGGCCAGGTGGCCGCCGAGGCTGAATTGATGTGCACCGTGCGCAAGCTGGAAGGCTGAAATGTCTTGCAGCATTCACCCCACTGCGCTGATCGATCCAGGTGCGGAACTGGGTGAAAACGTCAGTATCGGCGCCTATACGCTGATCGGCGCTGACGTCAAGATTGGCGACGGCACCACGGTAGGACCCCATGTGGTCATCGAAGGCCCGACGCGCATTGGCCGCGATAACCGTATCTTCCAGTTCGCCTCGCTCGGCGCGGAACCGCAGGACAAGAAATATGCCGGTGAGCCGACCCGTCTCGAAATCGGCGACCGCAACACCATTCGCGAATTCTGCACCTTCAATCGCGGCACCGCGCAGGATGCCGGCGTGACACGTGTCGGCAACGACAACTGGATCATGGCCTACGTTCATCTGGCGCATGATTGTCAGATTGGTGACCACACCATTTTCGCCAATAACGCTCAGCTTGCCGGTCACGTGCATGTCGGCGACTGGGCAATCCTCGGTGGTTTTACTGTCGTGCATCAGTTCGTGCGCATTGGTACCCACTGCATCACGGGGATGGGCACCATCCTGTTGCAGGATGTACCGCCCTTCGTCACTGCAGCCGGCAATCCGTCCGCACCGCATGGCATCAATAGCGAGGGTTTGAAGCGGCGCGGTTACTCGCCCGAAACCATCGCCGGATTGCGCCGCGCCTACAAAACGCTATATCGCAGCGGGCTCAAGCTGGAAGAGGCGGTCGCGAGTATTGCCGCCGAAGCCCGACAGCTGGGCGAACTGGCGCCCATGGTCGCATTGGCTGAATTTTTCACGGCGCCGGGTCGCGGCATCATCCGTTAAATGGCCCGATCCCATATTGCGCTGGTGGCCGGCGAAGCCTCGGGCGATCTGCTGGCTGCGCACCTCATTGAAGCCTTGCGGCGCCGTCTCCCTGACGCCGACTTTTGCGGCATCGGAGGGCCGAAGATGCAGCACGCCGGTTTCGACGCCTGGTGGCCGGCAGAAACCCTCGCCGTGCGCGGCTACGCCGAAGTGCTGAGCCATTACCGCGAGATCGCCGGTGTGCGCCGCGCCCTGCTCAAACGCTTGTTGAAGGAAAGGCCGGATGTTTTCATCGGCGTCGATGCGCCGGATTTCAATCTGTGGCTGGAGCGCAAACTGAAGCGCGCCGGCATTCCCACCGTGCATTACGTCAGCCCCTCGGTCTGGGCTTGGCGGGGCGGGCGGGTGCGACGCATTGCTAAGTCGGTCGATCAACTGCTGGCGCTGTTTCCCTTCGAGCCACCGCTGTATGAGAAGGTCGGTCTGCCAGTCAGCTATGTCGGGCATCCTCTGGCTGATGTGTTGCCACTCGAGGTGAGTCGCAAGGCGGCGCGCGAACTGCTGGAACTACCGGGAACCAGCGATCCGATCTTTGCCCTGCTGCCCGGTAGCCGTCAGTCCGAAGTGAGTTTCATGGCGGAATTGTTCATCCAGACTGCCGGACGCCTGCGTGAGCGTTTCCCCAATGCACTGTTCCTCGTGCCGCTGGTGTCGCGCGAGACGCGCGACCTGTTCGAGACGACCTTGTGGAAACTTGATGCGCAGAATTGGCCAATCAAATTGCTGTTCGGTCATGCGCAGGAAGCGCTGGCAGCCTGCGATGGAGCTTTGGTGGCCAGCGGCACAGCGACGCTCGAGGCTGCGTTGCTGAAGACGCCGATGGTGATTGCCTATCGCATGTCGCCGTGGTCTTGGCAGCTGATGAAGCGTATGCGTTATCAGCCCTGGGTCGGCCTGCCGAATGTCCTCGCTGGCCGTTTTGTCGTGCCCGAGTTCCTGCAAGACGATGCGACGCCTGAGAACCTTGCCCAGGCGCTGGGCAATCTGGTGGTGGATGTCGAAGTCAGGATGCGTCTGGACAATTTATTTACCGACATGCATCGGCAATTGCGCCAGAACACCGCCGAGAAAGCTGCCGCCGCTGTATTACCGCTTTTGTCCTCGGTTCCGGCATGATCTGTGGCGTCGATGAAGCAGGACGCGGTCCGCTGGCCGGTCCGGTGGTCGCGGCGGCAGTAATTCTCGATCCGGCCCGACCTGTCGTCGGCCTTGCCGATTCAAAAAAACTTTCCGCCGCACGGCGCGAACGACTGGCCATCGAGATTCGCGAAAAAGCCTTGGCCTGGTCGATTGCCGAAGCGACGGTCGATGAAATCGACGCTATCAACATCCTGCAGGCGACGCTCCTGGCGATGCAGCGTGCCGTGGCCGGCTTGTGGATGATCCCCAGTGAAGTGCTGATTGATGGCAATCGTTGCCCCGCGCTTGCCGTCCCGGCACGGGCGATCATCGGCGGCGACGCTACGGAAGCGGCGATTTCGGCGGCCTCGATTCTCGCCAAGACATCTCGCGATGCCGGCATGCTGGACTTGCACGCGCTGTATCCGCAATACGGTTTCGACCGCCACAAAGGTTACGGCACGGCGGCACATCTCGCGGCATTGCGGCGACATGGCCCGACTCCGTTGCACCGCAAGAGCTTTGCGCCGGTCAGGGAACAGTTGGCGTTGTTTTCGTGAAAGCCATCGCCTCCCGCGATAATCCGACCTTCAAGGACCTGCGCGATCTGGCGCGCGATGCCCGCCGCCAACGCGATGAAGGCTGCACGCTGATCGAAGGGCCGCATCTCGTCTCGGCCAGTCTCGATCATGGGTTGATCCCCGAGCTGCTGGTCGTCAGCGAAAGCGCTGCCGCCTTGCCGGAGATCGCCGCATTGCTGAATCGCATGCCCGCAGTGCAAACGCTCTGCCTGCGCGACGCGTTGTTCCGAGAGATCAGCGAACTTGCCACTCCCGTTGGCATCCTTGGCCGTATCGCCATTCCCGCAGTGCCCGCCGGATTGCCCGCCGGCGATTGCCTGCTGCTCGATGCCGTGCAGGATGCCGGGAACGTGGGTACGTTGCTGCGCACGGCAGCTGCTGCCGGCGTCCATGACGTGTTGCTCGGCAGTGGTTGTGCCGGCGCATGGACGCCGCGCGTGCTGCGCGCCGCGCAGGGCGCCCATTTCGGGCTGCGCATCCGCGAGCAGGTCGATCTGGCGGGCTTCCTGGCAACCTATCCTGGCGTTTCGGTGGCGACGGTGGCGCGTGAAGGTGCTGCGCTGTATACGCTCGATCTGGCAACGCCGACCGCCTGGCTGTTTGGCAATGAGGGGGTTGGCCTTGCGTCGGAGCTTATTACCGTGGCGACCCAACGGACAACCATCCCGCTCGCCGCAGGCAGTGAATCGCTCAACGTCGCTGCGGCTGCGGCGATCTGCTTGTTCGAAATGCGCCGGCAACGTGCCGGCCGTACAATGTAAAAAGTCGGTGCTGGCGGGACGGCGAAACCGGCCCGCCGCCAGCAATGGACGGCACTTTAAGGAGGTTTGCAATGGATCTTGCATGGTGGCACTGGGCAGTGGGTGGCATCGCCCTGATCGTGGCGGAACTGGCCGTGCCGGCTTTTGTCCTGATCTGGTTCGGTCTGGGCGCACTGGTGGTTGCGCTGGCCATGGCCTTGTTGAACCTCGGCGTGACGGCGCAACTGACCCTCTGGCTGGTCGTTTCACTGGCGATGGTGGCGGGTTGGTTCAAGATTTTCAAACCGGGCATGCACAAGACGCGCGTCGGTATGGCCGATGCCAATGTGGTCGGCGAAGTCGGCATGCTGGTGCGCGCGGTCGCACCGTTCGAGAAGGGCGAAGTCCGTTTCCAGAAGCCGATCCTCGGTTCGGATGTCTGGGAGTGCATTGCCGACGAGGCGATCAAGAGCGGCGAGCGCGTCAAGGTGCTGGATGTGGAAGGCAGTTTTCTTAAAGTCGGGAGGGCTTGAACATGACTGACATGATGTTTTTCGTTATTGCACTGCTGGCATTTGCTGGCATCACCCTGGCCAAGGGCGTGCGCATTGTGCCGCAGGGTGAGGAGTGGATCGTCGAGCGGCTGGGCAAGTATCACGGCACCCTGCATCCCGGCCTCAACATCATCATTCCCTATCTCGACCGGGTCGCCTACAAGCTCGTCACCAAGGACATCATCCTTGACGTGCAGGAGCAGGAGGTCATCACGCGCGACAATGCGGTGATCGTCACCAACGCCATCGCCTTTATCAAAATTACCGATCCGATCAAGGCGGTATATGGCGTGACGGATTTCTCCGAGGCGATCCGCAACATGATCATGACGACGCTACGTTCCATCATCGGTGAGATGCAGCTCGACGAGGCGCTGTCCAACCGCGACATGATCAAGGCGCGGCTGCGCGAGTCGATCGCCGACGAGGCCATCGACTGGGGTTTGACCGTCAAGTCGGTCGAAATCCAGGACATCAAACCTTCGCTGTCGATGCAGAAGGCGATGGAGATGCAGGCCTCTGCCGAGCGTGAGCGCAAGGCGATGATCACCCGCTCCGAAGGCGAAAAGCAGTCGATGATCCTGCAGGCCGAAGCGCGTCTCGAATCGGCACAGCGCGACGCCAAGGCGCAGGTGACGCTGGCCGAAGCCAGCGCCGAGGCGATCCGCCGCGTCACTACGGCGATCGGCGATCAGGACGGGCCGATGCGCTATCTGCTGGGCGAAAAATACATCATGGCGATGACGAAGCTGGCGGAGTCGAACAACGCCAAGACGATATTGATTCCAGGCGATTTGCAGGAAACGCTGCGTTCCGTGCTGGGGCGTGTGAAGGTCTAGGCGGGTACGCTGCGCCGGTGCCGCAAGGCCCAGGCGCTGCCGAAGAGCAGTACGCCGATACTCGCCGAGGTCAGCGCCAGTGGCTGGAGCGTGCCGTCGTGGCTCACGCCGACCCAGGTGCCGGTCACCAGGGCGGCACACATGGTGCTGAAACCGAGCAGGCCGGCCGCCGCGCCGGCTTCGCGGGGGAAAGGCGCCACGGCCCCGGTTTGCGCGCAGGGAAAATTGATGCCGTGTGCGCCCATCGTCAGGAATAGGCAGCCGACGACCACTGACCAGTGCTCGATGCCGGCCAGTACCAGCGCCGCGAATAGCAGGCCGGAGAACAGCGAAAGCGTTGTGCCGGCAGTGAGCGTGCGGGCCAGGCCGATGCGCGTTAGCAGGCGGCGACAGACGAGGGTGCCGATCAGGTAGCCGGAAACCCCAAAGGCGAAGCAGTAGCCGTAATACTCCGTCGGCACGCCGAGAACATTGATCAGCACGAATGAGGAACCGGAAATGAAGGTGAAGATCGCCGCATAAGAGAGTGCCCCGGGCAAGGTAAAGGCCCAGAAAAAGTCGGCGCTGGCGATACGGCGATAGACGGTGATCAAATTGCCCAACCGGATGGCATTTGGATTGAGGTGTTGGTTGGTTTCCTTGAGCAGACGCCAGGCCGCGCCGGCCAGTGCGATGCAGAAGAAAGTGTGAAAGAAAAAGGCGGCACGCCAGCCGAACCCCACTTGCAGGTAGCCGCCGAGGATCGGGCCGAAGATGGGCGCCAGCGACAGGAGTGAGCTGGCTTTCGCCATCACCTTTGCCCCCTCGGTTGGCGTGAAGGCGTCGCGGATCAGCGCGCGGGCGACGACGGCCGCAGTGCAGCAGCCGATGGCCTGCACGAAGCGGGCAGAGATCAGCAGATCAAGGCTCGGTGCTAGCGCACAGGCCAGGCTGGAGGCGATATAGACGCCCAGACCGGCCAATAGCACGGGCCGACGGCCGAAGCGATCGGAAAGCGGGCCGCTGATGAGTTGGGCGACACCGAAACCGATGACGAACAGCGAGAGCGTTTGCTGCACTGCCGCCGGCGTCACGCCGAAATCACTGGCGAGATGGGGCAGGGAGGCGAGGTAGAGATCGGTCGATAGCGGCTGCAGCATCAGGCAGCCGGCGATCAGCCAGAGCAGGGTGGTGGGACTCATTCCCGCATCACCTTATCCCTTATCCCGGATGATCCTGGCTTTCTCGCGAACCCAGTCGCGCTCTTTCTCGCTTTCACGCTTGTCGAACTGCTTCTTGCCCTTGGCGAGGCCGATTTCCAGCTTGATGCGCCCCTTGGTGAAATGCAGATTGAGCGGAACCAGCGCGTAGCCGGCGCGCTCCACCTTGCCGATCAACTTGCCGATTTCGCGCGTATGTAGCAGCAGTTTGCGGGTGCGTACCGGGTCGGGATGGATGTGGGTGGAGGCGGTGGTCAGCGGACTGATATGACAGCCGATCAGCCACATCTCGGCGTTCTTGATGATGACGTAGGCTTCCTTGATCTGCACGCGGCCGGCGCGGATCGATTTGACCTCCCAGCCTTCGAGCACCAGGCCGGCCTCGTAGCGTTCCTCGATGAAATAGTCGTGGAAGGCTTTTTTGTTTTCGGCGATGGACATGAGGGCGGGGTGATTCTGCGCGCGTTAGAATCTGCGCATTCTAATGCAGCACCTTGCTATGGCCCTTGTCGAAAAATCGGTTCTGATTCCGCGTACGCCCGAGCAGATGTTCGATCTGGTCGATCGTGTCGAGGACTATCCGCAGTTTCTGCCCTGGTGCGGCGGCACCGAGTTGATTGAGCGGACGACGGCACATACGGCCGCGCGCATCCATGTCAATTACCATGGCATCAAGGCGCACTTCGCCACAGAAAATCCCAAGGAAGCGCCGCACTGGATGAACATCACCCTGCGCGAAGGACCGTTTCGCCGCCTCGATGGCGGCTGGCGTTTCACTGCACTAGGCGATGCCGGCTGCAAGGTCGAGTTTAAGCTGCACTATGAATTTTCCAGCAAATTGCTGGAAAAGGCCTTGGGGCCGGTGTTTGGCTTCATCGTGAACACTTTCGTCGATTCCTTTGTCAAGCGTGCCCACCATGTCTACGACTAACTCTGCGACTGACATGATCCAGGTCGAAGTGACCTATGCCCGGCCCGAGCGGCAAGATGTCATTCCCGTAAATCTCCCCGTCGGGGCGACCTTGCTGCAGGCAGTCGAGAAATCCGGCTTGCCCGCCAAGTATCCGGAAATTGATCCCGCCAAGAGCAAGTTCGGTATCTACAGCAAACTGGCCAAACCGGACACGGTGTTGCGTGACCGCGATCGTGTCGAAATCTACCGTCCGCTGATCGCCGATCCAAAGGAAGTGCGCAAGCAGCGCGCCGCCGAAGGCAAGGTGATGAAGAAGGGCGGCGGCGCGACGGAGGAATAAATTACTTCGCTACCGGCGCCTTGCACCAGTCGTCGACAGATTTGCGCGCCTTGGCAAGTTCGGCCTCGCGCACGCTACCGTCAAGCCCCACCCGTTCGCCCTTGTCGTTGATGCTGAAGCGTACTTCCCCGGATTCGATGGCGGTCAGGTTGGCTCTGGCTTGGCGGCAATTGTCTTCGCGCTGCTTCGCCTGTGCGGGATCTTCGGATTTCTTGGCGTCTTCCTGAGCTTTACCCTGTTTTTCCCGCTCATCCATCTTGCGGTCAGCACCAGCCTTGCGGGCGGTCTCCACATCGTCTGTCACCATGGGGGCTGGCGCCAGCTTGCGAACCTCCGCTTTCTTTTCCGCAGGGGGGCGGTCGCCATAATGGATTTTGCCGCTGGCGTCCTTCCAGGAGTAGGTCTGCCCATAAACAAAGCTTGGCAGTAGGGTCAGCGCTATTACGGAAATCAGGGGGAGGTAGTGTCTCGCGTGCATGGCATTTCCTCAACGGGTCAGGTGAATGGGTTTGCCTCGGGTCTTGCAGCCTTAATATGATACGGTTTTACGGATCAGGATGGCGACGATGACCACATCCTGGAGCGATTTTCCATGGGCGCGGGTATGATGATCCATCGGTGGACAGTAAGCCTCTGTGTTGATGGGAATCCTCTTGGGCCGGGAAATCCAGACTGAGCAATGGCATGCGTAGAAGTTCCACATTTCTGCTGGCATTTAGGCAGAGCAGCGTCTGAAAGATGCTGACGGCAAATAGACAGACCATGATTGTGGAGTACCGAATTGCAAGACGTTGTCCTGAGTCGGACCGCACTGAGCGAGGCTGAACTTCCTGTCTATCCGGGCGTCACGCTTGCCAATGTGACACTCGTTGCTGCGGCAGACCAGGCTGATGAAGCGCTTGCGGCGCTGATGGTTGCCGATGTGATCGGCTTCGATACGGAATCGAAGCCGACCTTCCTTAAGGGGGAGGTATCGACAGGTCCTCATCTGGTGCAGCTTGCCACCGAAACCCGGACGTATCTCTTTCCAATATCCGGGGTGCCAAGCTCCAGCGGCTTGAAAGCAATCCTTGAGTCCTCCCGGTTGCTGAAGGTTGGATTTGGCCTTGGCAATGACCGCAGTGCATTGAAATCCAGGTTGGGTATCGATGTGCAAAACCTGCTCGACATGGGTGAGGTGCTGCGCGGCCCCGGACATCGGGGCACCGTCGGTGCCAAAGTCGCCGTGGCGCACTTCTTCGGGCAGAAACTCCAGAAATCCAAACGTATCGGCACCAGCAACTGGGCCTCCCCCCATTTGAGTGAAGGCCAGTTGCTGTATGCGGCAAATGACGCGCATGTGGCGCTGCGGGTTTATCGCGCGTGGCTGCAGCAAAGGGAAGAACTGGACGTAATTGACAACGCAGGCAGTTCCCCCTCTTGACAGATACGTACGGGGTGTTGAATGAAAGCCCGATCAGCCGCGATGCGCTGCAGACGGTCGTCGTCTTACGCTAAAATGTGCTTTTGGATGCAAGGATTACAGTATGCGACTCCTCCAGAAGGCACTTACCTTCGACGACGTTCTCCTGGTTCCCGCCCATTCGGCGATCCTTCCCCGCGACGTCACGTTGGCTACCCGCCTCACCCGCAAAATCCGTCTGAATTTGCCGCTGGTGTCTGCGGCGATGGATACCGTTACCGAAGCCCGGCTGGCCATCGCCCTAGCGCAAGAGGGCGGCATGGGCATCATTCACAAGAACCTTGACCCGCGGGCGCAGGCTGCCGAGGTCTCGAAGGTGAAACGTTACGAATCGGGCGTATTGAAAGATCCAATCACCATACCGCCGACCATGACCGTTCGCGAAGTCCTTGCGCTTACCCGTACGCACCGGATTTCCGGCCTGCCGGTGGTGGATAACGGCAAGGTCGTCGGCATCGTCACCAACCGCGACCTGCGTTTTGAAACACGGCTGGAAGCCACCATCGGCAACATCATGACGCCGCGCGAACGTCTGGTGACCGTCAAGGAAGGCGCCGGCCTCGAAGAGGCCAAGGCGCTGATGCACAAGCATCGCCTGGAGCGCGTGCTGGTCGTCGATGACGCCTGGGTGCTGCGTGGCCTGATGACCGTCAAGGACATCCAGAAGTCTTCCGACTACCCGTTCGCCGCCAAGGACGAATTCGGTCGTTTGCGTGCCGGTGCGGCGGTCGGCGTTGGCGAAGGCACCGAGGAACGTGTTGCTGCCCTGGCTGAGGCAGGCGTCGATGTGATCGTCGTCGACACCGCCCATGGCCATTCACAAGGTGTGCTGAAGCGCGTCGAATGGGTGAAGAAAAACTACCCGCAGATCGAGGTGATCGGCGGCAATATTGCGACTGGTGATGCAGCCCGCGCACTGGTAGATCATGGCGCCGATGCCGTCAAGGTGGGCATCGGTCCTGGTTCCATCTGCACTACGCGCATCGTTGCCGGTGTTGGCGTGCCGCAGATCACGGCAGTGGACAACGTGGCCACGGCCTTGATTGGTTCAGGCGTGCCGTTGATTGCCGACGGTGGTATTCGTTTTTCCGGAGACATCTCCAAGGCTATCGCTGCTGGAGCTCATGTGGTGATGATGGGAGGTCTGTTTGCCGGTACCGAGGAAGCGCCGGGCGAAACGGTGTTGTTCCAGGGGCGTTCCTACAAGGCTTATCGCGGTATGGGCAGCCTGGGTGCGATGCAGAAAGGTTCCTCCGACCGCTATTTCCAGGAGAACGAATCCAACGTCGAAAAACTTGTGCCGGAAGGTATCGAGGGCCGCGTGCCCACCAAGGGACCGGTGACTGCGGTGATCCATCAACTGATGGGTGGATTGCGTTCGAGCATGGGTTACCTGGGGTGCCCGACCATCGACGAGATGCATGCCAAAGCGGCGTTTGTCCAGATCACGGCTGCCGGCATCCGCGAATCGCATGTGCACGATGTGCAGATCACTAAGGAAGCACCTAACTATCACGTCGATTGATCTGACAAAACACCCCAGGGCGGCACTTGCAAGTGCCGCCTTTTTTACTTGCGAGGCAAGATCATGTCCCACCAGAAAATCCTCATCCTCGATTTCGGTTCCCAAGTCACGCAATTGATCGCGCGCCGCGTGCGCGAGCAGCAGGTGTATTGCGAACTGCACCCCTTCGATGTCACTGAGCAGTTCATCCGCGACTTTGCGCCGGCTGGCATCATCCTCTCGGGCGGACCGAACTCGGTCTATGAAGCCGAGGAATGGAAAGCGCCGCAGGTCGTCTTTGAACTTGGTGTTCCGGTGCTCGGTATCTGCTATGGCATGCAGACCATGGCCACACAACTCGGCGGCAAGGTCGAAAGCAGCAGCAAGCGCGAATTTGGTTTTGCCGAGATGCGTGCGCGTAGCCATTCGAAGTTGTTCAATGGCATTCAGGATCGCACCAATGCGGAAGGCCACGGCTTGCTTGAGGTGTGGATGTCGCACGGCGATAAGGTGACTGAACTGCCGCCCGGTTTCAAGGTCATCGGCAGTAACGACGCTACGCCGATCGCTGCCATGGCTGACGAAACGCGCGGTTTCTACGCCGTGCAGTTCCATCCGGAAGTCACCCATACCCTCAAGGGCCGCGAAATGTTTGCTCACTTCGTGCGCGACATCTGCGGTTGCCGCTGTGACTGGAACATGCCCGGTTATGTCGAGGAAGCCATTGCCAAAGTGCGCGAACAGGTGGGTGATGAGGAGGTAATCCTCGGTCTTTCCGGTGGCGTCGATTCCTCCGTCGTTGCGGCACTGCTACACAAGGCGATTGGCGATCAGCTGACCTGCGTGTTCGTCGATAACGGCCTGCTGCGCCTCAACGAAGGCGAGCAGGTGATGCAGACTTTCGCCCGCAATCTTGGTGTTAAGGTCATCCACGTCGATGCCACCGCGCAGTTTATAGGCCACCTCAAGGGCGTGTCAGACCCCGAGCAGAAACGCAAAATCATCGGCCGCGAGTTCGTCGAAGTTTTTCAGGCCGAGGCGCAGAAGCTGCCGAAAGCGAAATGGCTGGCACAGGGCACCATCTACCCCGATGTGATTGAATCCGCTGGCGGTAAGACCAAGAAGGCGCACACCATCAAGAGCCACCACAACGTTGGTGGCCTGCCGGAGACGCTGAACCTGAAACTTCTGGAGCCATTGCGCGAGTTGTTCAAGGACGAAGTTCGCGAACTGGGTATCGCGCTCGGCCTGCCGCACGAGATGGTCTATCGCCATCCGTTCCCCGGTCCCGGCTTGGGGGTGCGCATCCTCGGTGAAGTGAAAAGTGAATTCGCCGAACTGCTGCGCCGCGCCGATGCCATTTTTATCGACGAGCTGCGCGCTGCCGACTGGTACGATAAGACCAGCCAGGCTTTCGCCGTTTTTCTGCCGGTAAAAAGCGTCGGCGTGATGGGCGACGGACGCACCTACGACTACGTCGTGGCGCTGCGTGCCGTTCAAACTTCAGATTTCATGACCGCCAAGTGGGCCGAACTTCCGCACGAGCTGCTGGGTCGTGTTTCGAATAGAATAGTGAATGAAATCAGAGGAATAAGTCGGGTTGTGTATGATGTTACTGGAAAACCACCGGGGACAATCGAGTGGGAGTAATTATAGTAATTAATTGATTTTAAATGGTATTATTGAAACAAACGGCCCAATCAGGGCCGTTTTGGTTTGCTTGTATTGTCAATGAGCGGTAAAGGCAAGAAATAAGTGACGAGGATGTCTGGCATTCACACAGGCGTGGTGCCTGGAGATGGAAGCAATCCGCTGAGATTTATTAGACTTGCTGAACACCCGCCAGCAACCAGCCGCCGTTACCATGGCGCGGCTTGACCAGATGCCAGATTTCATCGACGCTTTCGGCGGGGCCGTTGTCTTCGCGAATCTGTCCTGTGAAGCGGGCGCTGACGACGTAACGGCTGTCTTCTTCGGCCACATCAATGACGTCGGCTTCGATGGCAACCACGTCCGTAACTTGGGGCTGGCCGGCACGCTCGGCGATGGTCAGCTTGATCTCGGCAAACATCTCGGGGGTCGTGAACTCGAGGATGTCATCCAGATTGCCGGCATCGTTGGCGGCCTGCAAGCGGATGTAATGCACTTTTGCATTGCGCACGAAGCCAGCTACATCAAAATCGGCCGGAATATTGGCGGCTGCCTGACTATTGTCTGCAAGGTTGGTGCTTTCCGGGGAGGCAGGTAGCGAAACGTCGTAACCACGCGATGCGGAATGACCAGGTTCGACGCGATTAGCTGCGTATTGGAATGCGTTCTGCGCTCTGCCCGCACCTGCGCCCGCCATTGCGGGCTGTTGTCCTGCAGCGCGCTTGCGCATGAAGAAGCCGACTGCCGCAATGACGACAAATGCCAGTAGCGCCATCATCATGAACGAGGCCAGCTCTTCGCCAAATCCGAAGTGAGAGGCCAGTGCAGCGAGACCAAGTCCGGCAGCCAGACCGGCGACCGGCCCCATCCAGGAGCGGCCGGTTTGTGCAGCGGCGCCGGGGGCAGCGGCAGCTGCCGGAGCGGCTGCGCTGGCGGGAGTCGCTTGCTTCGGCACTGGGGCGGCATCGGGAGCTTTGGCTGGCGGGGTCATCTGGCGTTGCATACCGGAAGACTTGCCTAAACCAATGCGCTTGGCCGCCTCCGCCTCACCAGCACCTATGGACAGGCCGAGTGCGACAACAACTGCGAGCAGTGAAAGGGATTTCATCGAGGTCTCCTGTTGATATGGGGTTAGACAAGATGAAGGATAGTGGTCGCTGAAACAAAAGAAAAACAGAATAAAACGTATCGAATAATCCAAAAATACTTACTGTTTCTCTGGTCAGGCTTCGTCGGGACGCTCTCTCATGAGTTGCAGGGCGAGGCGAATTCCAATTACAAAATTCGCCAGCGCAAATGCCGCGAGAACCAGGGTGATCAACATGGGGAGATCCTGGCTGCGAAGGAGGTAGGAAATCGCGGTCGAAAGCAGATTGAGTCCAACCAGAAGCCAGAACTGGGGATTCCGCGGCTGATAGAGTCTTGAGAGTTTCACGGTCGCATTGCATCGGGTTAAGGCGGGGCTTCGGCTTGGCAGTCGCCGTCCCGTCAGCGCCGACTTTTTGCGTCAATCGAGCACGTGCGAGACGAGTCCGTCGGCCAGTTTGGGTTCGAACCAGGTCGATTTGGGCGGCATGACCTGGTTGCTGTCGGCGACCGCCATCAATTGATCCATCCGGGTCGGATAGAGCGCGAATGCCACGGCCATTTCACCGGAATCCACGCGTTTTTCCAGTTCGCTCAAGCCGCGGATGCCCCCGACGAAATCAATGCGCTTGTCGCGGCGCAGATCGGCGATACCGAGCAGGGGGCCCAGCACATGTTCGGAGAGCAGAGAGACATCGAGACCCGCGACCGGATCGGCGGAAAACAGTTTCGGATCGATGTTCAGTCGATACCAGCGTTTCGGCAAATAGAGACCAACTTCGCCGGGACAGGCCGGCTTGACGGCGTCGCAGGCGGGGGAGACAAGAAACTTTTCGCCGAGGCGGGCGAGAAATTCGTCCGCCGTGAGACCGTTCAGGTCCTTCACCACGCGGTTGTAGTCATAAATCTTCATCTGGTGGTGAGGAAAAATCACTGCCAGAAAGTACTCGCTGGACAACTGGCGGTCATCTTGCCGGCGCGCGGCAGCGACGCGCGACGCGGCGGCGGAACGATGGTGGCCGTCGGCGATGTAGAGCGCTTCCATGCCATCGAAGCAGCGCGTGATGGCGTCAATTTTTGCGGCATCGTCGAGCACCCAGATCTGGTGGCGGATGCCATCGTCAGCGGTGACATCCGCTGACGGTTCGTCCTGGGCAATCGCGTCTATCAACGCATCCGCGATTTTCGAGTTCGGGTAGGCCAGCAGCACCGGCCCGGTCTCGGCGTTGGTTGCCTCGATCTGGCGCACCCGGTCGTCCTCTTTATCGGGGCGGGTGAACTCATGTTTGCGGATGCGGTTGCTGTCGTAGCAGGAAACCGATGCGGTGGCGACCAGCCCGGTCTGGACATGGCCGTTCATTATCAGCCGGTAGGCGTAGTAGCAGGCTGTCGTATCGCGTGCCAGCACGCCGGATTCGAGCATCTTGCCGAGGTTTTCGGCCGCCTTGGCATAGACGCTGGGATCGTAGGGATCGACGTCAACCGGCAGGTCGATTTCCGGCTTGGAAATGTGCAGGAAGGACCAGGGTTTGCCGGCGCTGCGCTGGCGCGCCTCGGCGGAGGAAAGCACGTCATAGGGCGGAGCGGCGACCTCGGCGGCACGGCCAGGTGCGGGGCGCAGCCCACGCAATGGTTTGATCAGCGAGTTTTCCAAATGAGTCATCAGATCGACTTTCCTCCGGCCCGTCCAGCCAATGGGCCGCGCAGTGCGTCATACGCATCGCGAATCATTTTTTCCGTAGTGGGCCAATCGACGCACGCATCGGTGACAGAGCAGCCGTATTTCAGTTTGGACAAGTCCTCGGGAATCGACTGGTTGCCTGCCTCGATATTGCTTTCGATCATCAGGCCGACGATGGATTTGTTGCCGAGACGGATCTGGTTGACCACGTCGTGCATCACCAGCGGCTGGAGTTCCGGCTTCTTGTAGCTGTTGGCGTGCGAGCAATCGACCACCATGTTTTGTGGCAGTTTGGCCTTGGCCAGGGCGGCCTCGGCCAGCGCCACGCTGACAGTATCGTAATTCGGCCGGTCGCCACCACCACGCAGCACCAGATGACCGTAGCGATTACCGCGTGTGCGCGTCACGGCCGAGCGTCCCTGGGAGTTGATGCCGAGGAAGCTGTGCGGTTTCGAGGCGGAGATGATGGCGTTGGTCGCCGCGTCGAGCGAACCGTCGGTACCGTTCTTGAATCCCACCGGTGTCGACAGGCCTGACGACATTTCGCGGTGCGTCTGCGATTCCGAAGTGCGTGCACCAATGGCGGTCCAGGCGATCAGGTCGCCCAGGTATTGCGGTGAAATCGGATCGAGTGCCTCGGTACCAGCCGGCAGGCCAAGTTCATTCACGGCCAGCAGGAATGCACGCGCCTTCTGCATGCCTTCCTCGATATGGAAGCTGTCGTCCATGCGCGGGTCGTTGATGTAGCCCTTCCAGCCGGTGGCCGTGCGCGGCTTCTCGAAATACACGCGCATCACCAGCACCAGGGTATCGGCCACCTCGTCGGCAAGGGTCTTGAGACGCCGCGCATAGTCGAGGCCGGCTACCGGGTCATGGATCGAACAGGGACCGACGACGACGAAGAGACGGGGGTCGCGCCGGTCGAGGATCGCCTCGATGGCACGCCGTCCTGCCAGCACCGACTTTTCCGCCGCATCGGTGATGGGGATGCGGGCGTGGATTTCCTCCGGCGTCGGCATCGGGTCGAAGGATTCGATGTTGAGATTCTCGGTTTGTTGCATAAATAAATCACCAGGACAGGAACCGGTATTTTACCGGTGTGCCCTATCCCTTCGTTCGCCGGGGCAAAAGTTTCTCAGCCTTGCTTGCCCAGCCGTGAACCGTCAGCGGATCGAGATTTCGACGCGCCGGTTGCGTGGTTCGGGGGTTTCGTCGGGTGTTTTGATCAGGAGGTTGCGCTCCCCATGCGACTCGACGCTCAGCGCATCGGCCTTAAGGCCCTTTTCCTTGAGCAGACCGGCGGTGGCCTGCGCGCGTTGCAGGGCTAGCCCTTCGTTGATCTCGGCTTTCCCTGCCGTGTCAGTATGGCCGATGATGGAAACATCAACGCCCGGACGTTTTGCCGCGCTCTCGACGATCTTCGGCAATAGTGCCTCGGAGTCGGCGGTCAGCTTGGCGCCGCCGCTTTCGAAATACAGCAGGAAGCGCTCCGGCAGCAGCGGGCGTGCCCCCATTGCAGCAGAGAAATCATTCTTAAACTTTTCTTCATTGACCGGTGCAGCCGCCGTCGCTCCATCCATCGGCACGGCATAACGCGCCTTGTCGATCACCTGTTCGCCCTTGCTGCCCTGGACGACGACCTTGCCGGTCGTGCCGTCGGGGCTTTCCAGCAGGGTGACGTAGGAAACCGGCTTGCTGGCGCAGGCGCCGAGCAGCAGGGCGGCAAGCAAGGGCGCGGCGGCGTTGATGGCGATCTTGTTCATGTGCTCACTCCTCCTCGACCTTGACGACAAACTGCGTGCCGCGTACGCCGATCGTACCGGTCGGGGTCGTTACCGAAACCGCATCCGGTTGCAGCTTGGCAATCACGCCGGAGACATAGTTCATGCTGCCCTTGGCCAGCTTGCTGCCCAGTTTCAATTTCCCCTGGCTGGGCGCGTACAGATACTCATCTACCGTGAGCTCCGTATCCGGGCCGAATGACATCACCGTCTCGTCCTTGAAGGTCACGCCCAGCGTGCTTTTCGGGCCGGTCTTGAGCTGGCTGCCCTCGAAAACGGGGGTGCCGGACTGCGCCTTGACCTTTGCCCCTGCGGAGATGACATGCGCCTCTCCGGAGACTGTCTTGATATAGCCGATCGGCGCAGGATCAGCCTTGAGCGGTAAAGCAAACAGCAGAGTTGCGAACATCATCAGGTAACGCATGGCTTTTCTCCAGGTTAAGAAACAGTTTCTTGGCCCAACGCGCCGGCGGGCAGAGGCCGTAGCGCCAGCGCCGACAAAGGTGATTGCGTCAGCTATATGATCACGACTGGCCCGTCACATACTTGCTCAAGCGTGAGTGGTAGGCCTTGACCTAGGTGATGAACTCGCGTGAGGTGACGGCAGGTGAATAATAAACCCCCTGGGCGTAATGGGGCAGCCCCAGCGCCGCACCGTCTCCGCCTGTTCGGCGGTTTCGACGCCCTCGGCAACGGTCTTTAACTGCAGCGTATGGCCGAGGGCGGCAACCATCTCGGCGATACTATCGCCCGACCCGCAGCTGCTGTCGTCGTGGCGCCAGCGCAGCAAAGCTTCGGCGCCGACCACGCGGCCGCTACCGAGTTCGATCTGCGGCTGAAAATAAAGGGCCATTTTCTGCTGGCGCATCGTTATGCGGAGTTCGTGCAGCAGGTCGAGACGGGTACGCGATTCACGCGCCATGGCGTCGGTGTAGGTCACGTATTCGCCGCGCGTCTAGTGCTTGGCGCGGCCCAGCACAATCAAGGCCTGCTGCATTACCTCGGTTTCGTGCCAGTCGGCGCCGCTGAGATAAACCGCGCCGATCGACGCCGAAACGCTTTGAACAAACCCGGCAAGCTCGATGGCGAGGAATATTTGCTCATGTGCGACTACGCCATCATGGGCGAGTCCTTCCTGGTGAAGTCGGATCGCGAAATACTCAAGGCGGCGGCGATCATCGCCGGCCAGCACCATGAAAAGTGGGATGGCACTGGCTATCCACGAGGGTACAAGGGGGAGGAAATTCACATCTACGGGCGCATCGGCGCACTGGCCGACGTATTCGATGCATTGGGGACGCGCCTCTGCTACAAGGAACCCTGGGGACTTGATGCCATCACGGATTTCATCTGCAAGCAGCGTGGCACGCAATTCGACCCACGGCTAGTCGATTGTCTGCTCGCCAACCTGTTCGACTTTGCCGCTGTACGCGAAAACTTCCTCGATTGAGCGCACCGTGCAAGCGCTTCGAGTCATGGCGTTTCCCCGGCGACACTGACGCGGTCGCGCCCGGCGGCTTTTGCTTCGTAGAGCGCGGCATCGGCGCGGGCGATGAGGGCGTCGACGCCCTCCATGGCGCCGTGCAGTGTGGCGATGCCGATGCTGACCGTGACGGGTAGTGGCTTATCACTTGCCGTGAATGGGCTGCCACCAATGGCGGCACGCAGGCGTTCTGCGGCCATCAGCCCGTCAGTCAGGTTGGTGTCGGGAAATACCACCAGGAATTCTTCGCCGCCGGTGCGCCCGGCAATGTCGTAGGGCCGCAACCTGGACTGCAGACGTTGGGCGAACTGCCGCAGGACATCGTCGCCGGCCTGGTGCCCGAGTGTGTCGTTGATGCGTTTGAAATGGTCAATGTCGAGCACTGCGATGGTCAGGCCGGGGTTGGTGAGATGAGGCGCAGACCGGGTGATGCGGGCATGCTCATGCACCAACGCTTCGAGCACGGTCCGCCGGTTGGGCAGGCCTGTCAAGACGTCGGTGGTGGCCCGCACCTGTAGCTCGTTGGAAAGCCGGTTGAGCGCCTGCATGCCGTGGCGCATGGGCAGGTAGATGATGAGGAAACCGCCGCCGAGCAGTACGCTGAGAATGGCCAGCGTACTGAACAGGGCCGAATAAACGCGATTTTGTATGAGGGAAACGTCGGTGTAGGTTTCGATGGCGCCGACAATCTTGCCGTCGATGAGAATCGGCGCATAGGTCGCTACCATCGACGAGGCATGGTCGTGCTGGTGCCCCGTTCCCGTGTGGTGGGTTTCTTCGATGTGCGATTCAGCCACGCCTTGCTTGATGGCGGCAGTCAGCAGCGGGTTGGCCTTATAGGTGCCGACCTCGACGCTTTCGGTACTGTAGACGATGCGTCCATCCCGCGCGAACATCCGCAGGTCGTGAATGCGGAACGCGTCGAGAATGGGGCGGATGCGTCGGTCGAAGGTTGAGACGTTGCGGGGCTCGATGCGAATCGATTGCTCCGTGCTGCCGCGAGGGTAGAGGGCGTCGAGCTCGGTGGTGCTGATCAGCTTGCCGAGTTGCGTTGCCGTCTCCTCGCCGAACTTGCTCAGTTCGTTGACGAAGACGTGATGGAAACCCAAGGATGCGAGCGCCACGATGAGCACGATGGACAACGCCGCCCGCTCGATGAAATGCCGCAGCAGTCGTGCCGGCATGCCGGCGACGGAGTCGTCTGCTGACGAGGCCTTTGGGGCAGGGTTGGCACCGGTGGTTTTGTCGTTCATTGCCTGCGGATGCTACCCCAAAATCACATGGGTCAACTGTCGCCATTGGCAGAGACAATCCAGCTATATTTGTGATGTATCCAGTAAAAAGCCGAGAATCTGATCATGCAAAAGAAACCCCGTTCCCGTTGGCAAATGCTCCTGCCCTTCATCCCCGTGCTCTTTGGCCTGCTCCTGCTGGTCATTGACAGCCGTCCCCAGCAGGCATTGCGCAATAATCTGTTCGACCAATATCAGCTCTGGCATCCGCGCGAATACAGCGATGTGCCGGTGCGCATCGTCGATATCGACGATGCAAGCCTGTCCCGGCTCGGCCAATGGCCGTGGCCGCGTACGCGCATTGCCGAACTGCTCGAAAAACTCGGCGCTGGCGGGACGGCGGCGGTCAGCTTCGACGTGATGTTTGCCGAGCCGGACCGTACCTCGCCGCAGGCCGCTGCCGATCTGTGGCACCTGACGGGAAGCCTGCGCAGCGATCTGGTGGCGCTGCCCGATCATGACCAGGTGTTTGCGCGCAGCCTGGCACAGGGCGACGCGGTCGTCGGCTTCGCGGTGGAACGCGGTAAGCCCGCTGCACCGGAGAGCGCCCCGGCGCGGATACCGCAACAGAAAGCGCGCTTCATCTATTCCGGCGAACCCCAGAGCAAATGGCTGCACACCTTCACCGGCGCCGTGGCTTCCTTGCCGGCACTGGAAGCGGCCGCCAGAGGGAATGGCGCGCTGACCTTCGTGCCGGACGGCGATGGCGTGGTGCGTCGCGTGCCGCTGGTGTTCCAGATCGGCACCACGCCGCTGGCCACCCTGGTCAGCGAGTCGCTGCGGGTGGCGCAAAACACCCAGAACATCGTCCTGAAAAGTGCCGGTCAGGACAGCGGGCTGGCCGAGGTGCGCATCGGTGATGTGACGATTCCGACCACGCCGCAGGGCGAATTCTGGGTGCATTACACCAAGCCGGTTGCCGCGCGTTATGTGCCGGCCTGGCAGGTGCTGGCCGGGCAGGTGCCGCCCGAGCGGCTGGACGGCCATATCGTGCTGGTTGGCAGTTCGGCCCAGGGCTTGATGGATCTGCGTTTCAACCCCTTCGGCCTGATCGCCGGGGTCGAGGCGCATGCGCAGGCGATCGAGCAGATCCTGGCCGGTCACTTTCTGGAACGGCCGAGCTGGGCGCGTGGCGTCGAAACGCTGGTCCTGATGGTGACGGGACTGGTGATCGGCATGCTGGCCTTGCGCGCACGGGCGCTGGCGGCGGCGGCGGTCGGCCTGCTGCTGCTCGCCAGCATTCTCGGTGGCGGCTGGTACGCTTTCGTCGAGCACAATCTGCTGCTCGACTCGGCCAGCCCGGCGATCGGCCTGATCCTCACCTTCATCATCTGCAGCCTGGTGCATCACCTGACCAGCGAACGCGAGCAGCGCTGGATCAAGGATGCGTTTTCCCGCTACGTCTCGCCCAACCGCGTGGACTTTCTGGTCGACAACCCCGACGCGATGGAACTGGGTGGTCGCCGGCAGGATTGCAGCTTCATCTTCACCGACCTGGCCGGCTTCACCAGCCTGATGGAAAAGATCGACCCGGGTGCGGCAGTCGCCCTGCTGAATGCCTATCTCGACGAGATGATCGCCATCGCTTTCCGGCACGAGGGCACGCTCGACCGTATCGTCGGCGACGCGGTGGCCATCATGTTTTCCGCACCGGTGCCGCAGGCGGATCACCGGGCGCGGGCGCTGGCCTGTGCACTGGAGATGGATGCCTTCGCCAGTCGCTATTCGAAAAAGATCCAGGATGACGGCATTCCCTTCGGCAAGACGCGCATCGGCGTGCATGCCGGCGAAGTGATCGTCGGGAATTTCGGCGGCACCAACATTTTCGACTACCGCGCCCTCGGCGACCCGGTGAATACCGCCGCGCGCCTCGAAAGCGTCAACAAGCATCTGGGCACGCGGATGTGCGTTTCCGAAAACATCCTCGGCACCTGTCCGGATACCCTGGTGCGTCCGGTCGGCCGGCTGGTGCTGAAGGGTAAAAGCCAGTCGCTAGGGGTGTTCGAGCCGATCCTTGCCGCAGAGCTCGCTGCGGCACGTGCGCCCGTTGATGCCTATGCGGCAGCCTTTGCGTTACTGCGTAGCGAGGATGCTCGGGCAAGCGAGGCTTTCAGCAAGCTTGCGGCAGACTACCCGGACGATCCCCTCGTCAAACTCCATCACCGCCGCTTGCAGGCGGGCGAGCGTGGCGATCTGATCGTGATGAGCGAAAAATAGCTGAGCGCAGCCGCTTATAGAGTGAGGTTGCGGTAGAGGTTTTTCACTGCGGCGACCCGTTCCTTGAGCGTGGCGGTGGATTTCTGCCAGCTCAGCTTGTCCGGACCGGCCAGCTTGAAGCTGCGGTCGGTCTGGATCAGCTTGATGATCTGCGCCGGATCGATGGGGGGATTTTTCACGAACTGCAGCTGGATCGCATTCGGCCCCGCATCGAGCTTGGCGATCCCCAGCGGGCGGCCGAGTAGGCGCAGGCGGTGAGTTTCGATGAGCGCCTGGGTTTGCGCGGGCAGCTCGCCGTAGCGGTCGATCAGTTCCTCCTGCATGAGGCGCAGCGCGTCCTCGTCCGCGCAGTTGGCCAGTCGCTTGTAGAGCGTCAGCCGTTCATGCACGTCGGGGCAGTAGACATCCGGCAGCAAGGCGGGCGCACGCAGGTTGATTTCGGCGGTCACGGCGAGCGGCTGGGTGAGATCGGGGATCTCCTTGCCATCTTTCAAGGCGCGCACCGCCGCGTTGAGCATGTTGGTGTACATGGCAAAGCCGATTTCGTGGATCTCGCCCGACTGGTTTTCGCCCAGCACCTCGCCGGCGCCGCGAATCTCGAGATCATGCATGGCGAGGAAGAAGCCTGAACCGAGTTCCTCCATCGCCTGGATGGCGTCGAGCCGGCGTTGCGCCTGCGTGCTGGGCTTGGCGTGCTCGTCGCTGAGCAGGTAGGCATAGGCCTGATGGTGGCTGCGGCCGACCCGTCCCCGCAGTTGGTGCAGCTGTGCCAGGCCGAATTTGTCGGCGCGATCGATGACGATGGTGTTGGCGTGTGGATTATCGATGCCGGTTTCGATAATTGTCGAGCAGAGCAGCAGATTGTGCTTCTGCTGGGTAAATTCGCGCATCACACGCTCCAGTTCGCGCTCGGGAAGCTGGCCGTGGCCGATGACGATGCGCGCTTCTGGCAGTAATTTCTGCAACCGGTCACACATATTCTCGATGGTATCGACCTCATTGTGCAGGAAGTAGACCTGGCCGCCGCGCTTGAACTCACGCAGGCAGGCTTCGCGTACCAGGCCGGTGGACCATTTGTGCACAAAGGTCTTGATGGCCAGCCGTTTCTGCGGGGGCGTGGCGATCACCGAGAAGTCGCGCAGTCCTTCGAGCGACAGCCCCAAAGTACGCGGGATCGGTGTGGCGGTGAGGGTCAGCACGTCCACCTCGGCGCGCAGCGCCTTGAGGGCCTCCTTCTGCCGCACGCCGAAACGGTGTTCCTCGTCGATGATGACGAGGCCGAGGCGGTCGAATTGCACATCCTTTTGCAACAGCCGATGGGTACCGATGAGGATGTCGATCTTGCCCTGGCCGAGCAACTGGATGGCTTCGTCCTGTTCCTTCTTCGACTTGAAGCGCGAGATTTCGGCGACCTTGACGGGCCAGTCGGCGAAGCGGTCGGCGAAGTTCTGGTAATGCTGTTCGGCGAGCAGGGTGGTCGGGCAGAGTATGGCGACTTGCTTGCCGTCGGCGACGGCGACGAAGGCGGCGCGCATGGCTACTTCCGTTTTGCCGAATCCCACATCGCCGCAGACGAGGCGATCCATCGGCTTGCCCGAAATCATGTCGGTGATGACCGCGCCGATCGCGGCGAGCTGGTCGGGGGTTTCCTCGAAGCCAAAACCCGCAGAAAACGATTCAAGATCGGCAGTCTTGAAGGAAAACTCGTGGCCCTGGCGCGCGGCGCGCTGGGCGTAGAGGTGCAGCAACTCGGCGGCTGTGTCGCGCACCTGCTCGGCGGCTTTACGCTTCGCTTTGTCCCATTGGCCGGAGCCGAGCGTATGCAGCAGTACGGCCTCGGGGTCGATGCCACTGTAGCGCGAGATGACTTCGAGCTGGGCGACCGGCACGTAGAGCTTGGCCTCATTGGCATATTCGAGATGCAGGAATTCCTCATTGCCGTCGCCCAGATCCATGTGCACCAGGCCGAGGTAGCGGCCGATGCCATGATTTTCGTGCACCACCGGATCGCCGATTTTTAGCTCGGAGAGGTCGCGCAGCCAGCCTTCGAGATTGGCGCGGCGCGCATCGGAACGTTTGTAACGCGGTCGGGCGGTCGCGGCGTAGAGCTCGTTTTCCGTGATGACCGCGCAGTCGTCCAGAACGAAGCCCCCCGAAAGCGGCGCGGTGGCGAGCATCAGGCGCGCTTCTCCGGCAACGAAAGCGGCGAAGTCGGCGCAGGCCGCAGTGTAGAGATCGTGTTCGGCGAGATATTCGTTGAGGGTTTCGCGCCGGCCTGGCGATTCCGCCAGCAACAGCACGCGACCGGGGAAATCGTCGAGGAAACGCCTTAGCGCGGCCAGCGGATCTTCAGCCTTGCGGTCAACCGCCAATGGGGGCAATTTCGCCGTCCCGCCAGCGCCGACTTTTTGCAGGAACTGTGGAAAGGTATTGGCGGCGACGAAGAACGCTTCGTCGCGTAAAAAAAGTTCCTGCGGCGGCAGCACCGGACGGGCGCGGTCGCCGCCAAGCATCTTGTAGCGCCCCTGCAGGTCGGTCCAGAACTCGGCGAGCGCGGCCGATACGTCGCCGTGCAGCAGCAGGGTCGCTCCCTGCGGCAGATAGTCAAACAGTGTGGCGCAACCGTTCTGTTCGTCGAAGAACAGCGGCAGGTAATACTCGATGCCGGCCGGCATGATGCCGTTCGAGACATCCTTGTAGAGCGCAATGCGCGAGGCATCGCCTTCGAATGTGTCACGGAAGCGCTGGCGGAAGGTCGTGCGCCCTAACTCGCCGGCCGGCATTTCGCGCGCCGGCAGCAGGCGGATTTCCGGCACCGGGTAGAGCGTGCGCTGCGAATCGACGTCGAAGCTGCGTAACGTCTCGATCTCGTCGTCGAACAGTTCGATGCGGTAGGGCAATGACGTGCCCATCGGGAACAGGTCGATCAGCCCGCCGCGCACGCTGTATTCGCCGGGGGCGACCACCTGCGTGACATGTTGGTAGCCCGCCAGCGTCATCTGGGCGCGCAGCTTGGCCAGGTCGAGCTTGTCGCCCTTTTTCATGAAGAAGGTATGGGCGGCGAGGAAAGCAGGCGGTGCGAGACGGGTGGCCGCCGTCGATGCGGCGACAATCAGGACGTCGCACTGCCCCTGCGTGACGGCGAACAGGGTCGCCAGCCGTTCCGAGATCAGGTCCTGATGTGGCGAAAAGTGGTCGTAGGGCAGGGTTTCCCAGTCGGGCAGCAGATGAACGCGCAGGGCGGGCGCGAACCAGACGATTTCCTCGGCGAGGCGCTGCGCTTCGAGCGGGCTGGCGGTGACGACGGCGAGCAATCGCTTGCCGTCCGCGAGTTGGGTGATGGCAAGCGCGTCGGCGGAAGCGGCGTATTCCGGAAGGGCAATGCGCTGGCCGGGCTTGGGGCCGGCCGGCAGGGACTGCAAGGGAAGCATGGGAAAACTTTGCGAAACGGAGGGCGAATTATCGCACTGCCGAAATGCTACGGTGCCGCTGACTTGCTGTAGCGGGCGAGTTTCTCGGCGGGAAATACCCGCTTGAAGAGAAGCGGGGTGAGGAAGGTTGTGACGATTCCCATCAGCACGAGCGTCGAGAACATGGTCGCCCCGATGAAGCCCTTCTGGTAGGCGATGCCGGCGACCACCAACTCCATGACGCCGCGGCCGTTCAACACGCAACCCAGGCCAATCGCCTCGCGATGCGGCATGCCGATCAGCCGTCCGCCGATCCAGCCGGAGAGGAGTTTCGAAGCGACCGAAACGCCAATGACGATTAGCGGGAACGCAATGTCGTCGAAGGTGGCGAGGCTGAATTCCAGACCCAGATAGGCGAAAAACACGGGCGCGAGAAATCCGCTCGTGATCGACGATAACGTGCCGCGCAGGTCTTCGTAGCGGGAGGCCAGAAAGTGCCGCTTGTCGAGGAACAGCGCGCCGAAAAACGCGCCGATGACGAAGTGGAACCCCAGCATTTCACTGATCGTGCCGAATATCAGCACAAACACGATCACGATACCGAAGAGAGCCTCGGCGCCGAACACACGCACCAGATTCTCCGGAATCGTTTGAACGTTGATGTCCTTGCGTTCCAGCCAGGAGAGCAGCCAGTTGAGCGAGAGGGCAATCAGGGCTAGGGCGCCCAGCTTCCAGGTGGCGACCATGACCGTACTGACAGCCTCGCCGAGCGAGGACTGCTGTGGCATGTTGAGGACAATGCCGAGAATGAACAGCGCGGCGACATCGTTGACCACGGCGGTGGCCAATGAATAGTGGGCAATCCGGGTATGCAGGATGCCGAGGTCGTCGAGCAGCTTGACGGCAACGGGCAGGGCGGTGATGGAGATGCACAGACCGAGGAAAATCATGCGCATCAGGTCGAGCTCGAAAGCGGCGGCCACCGCTGCGCCGGAGGCGAAGGGGAGGGCGAAGGAAATCAGCGCCAGCAGCATGCCGCGTCCGCGCATGGCGGCGATAATTTCGGTGAAGCGCATCTCCAGGCCGGCGCTCAGGATGATGAGGAACACGGCCAATTCCGCGATGCCCGCCAGCGCCGGGTTGGGCTTGATCAGGCCCAGCAGCGCCGGCCCAAGCAATACCCCCGCGAGGATTTCCCCGATCAGTTCGGGATGGCCGTAACGGCCGAAAAGCTTGCCCAACAGGCGGGCGGCGACGATCAGCAGGAGGAGGCTGGCCAACAGGGACATCGAGAGTGACCTCCGACAAAGCTAACAAGCACGCAACGTGATTCCGGCACGCGAGACGGTGGTTTGCGTGTTGGGCATTCTATTCGAGGCGGAGTCCGGCTGACTCATCCGGCAGCGCCGTCCCGCTAGCGCCGACTTTTGCATTGGCAGATTTTTATCCTATTTTTAGATTCCGCCGTCTAGCATACGATTGTCTATCCGGAGCATGTCATGGCTATTTTGCAAAACACTTTGTCGTACAGCAGATTTAGCGCCTCATCACGTCTGGCTTATTTATGGGCGATCCTCGCCTGCGGTGTGACGGCGCTGCTGACCCTGCCGCTGCTGCCCTACGTTGCTCCCGCCAACATCGTCATGATTTTCCTGCTGGTGGTGGCGCTGGTCGCCCTGCGCCTGGGCAGCGGCCCGGCGGCGACGGCGGCCTTTGCCAGCGTGGCCCTGTTCGATTTCTTTTTCGTGGCGCCGCGCTTTTCCTGGGCGGTGGCCGATGTCCAGTATCTGGTGACTTTCGCGGTGATGCTGGTCGTGGCCCTGTTGATCGGCCAACTGACCGCCCGCTTGCAACGCCGTGCCGATGAGGCGCAGGAACGTGAGCGGCGTACCCATGCGCTGTACGAACTGACGCGGGAACTGGCCGGTGTCATCGATCAGGCGCAAGTGGCCGAGGCCATCGGCCGTTTTCTCGCCGGGGAGCCGGGGCTGGAGTCCGCGCTGGTCGTCGGTTGGCGGAACGAGGCGCTTGTCACGCATGGTGGTGGCGATTGGTTGAACCTTGCGGTGGCGCAGGTTGTCATGGATCGTGCCGAGGCGAGCAATGTGGCCGATGTAGTTAAAGTCGATGTGCTGCCGCGCGCGGGTGCGGCCTGTCTTTACCTGCCGCTGGCGGCACCGATGCAGGTGCGCGGCGTGCTGGCCACGCTGGCTGCCGACGGTGCGGCGCTCGATGACTTGCGGCCGCTGCTCGAAAACGTGGCGTCGCTGGCGGCCATCGCCGTCGAGCGCCTGCACTACGCTGCGGTGGCACGCGACACGGAGGTGAAGATGATGGCCGAGCGGCTGCGCGCCTCGATCCTGTCCGCTCTCTCGCACGACCTGCGCACGCCGCTGACCGCGCTGGTCGGGCTGGCCGATTCGCTGGCGCTGGCCAAGTCGCCGTTGCCGCAGCGGCAGGCCGAGGCGGCGGGTGCACTGCGCGACCAGGGGCTGCGCCTGTCGCGCATGGTGGCCAACCTGCTTGACATGGCGCGGCTGCAGGCCGGCGAAGCGCGTTTGCGCAAGGAGTGGCAGCCAGTCGAAGAGGTGATCGGCGCGGCCATCAAACTGCTCGAAGGCAGCCTGGCCGACCATGCCGTCCGCGTCGACCTGGCGCCCGATCTGCCGCTGCTGGAATTCGATGCCGTGCTGCTGGAACGGGTGTTCTGCAACCTGATCGAGAACGCGGCCAAGTATGCCCCGGCAGGGACAGCCATCGACATCGCCGTTTCGTGCGCGGACGGCATGGCGAATATCGCCGTCTGCGACTGCGGACCGGGAATCGCGGCGGACCGGCGCGAACGCATTTTCGACCTGTTCGTGCGTGGCGACACGGAGTCGGCGACGCCCGGTGTCGGGCTCGGGCTGGCCATCTGCCGTACCATCGTCGAGGCCCACGGCGGAAAGATCGAAGCGACGGAGCGGCCGGAGGGCGGTGCCTGTTTCCGTTTCACGCTGCCGCTGGGCGAGCCGCCGCAGGTGGAGGCCGAGGAGCCCGAGGAGGCCTGCGATGACTGAGCCTGTCGTTCTGGTCGTCGAGGACGAGCCGCAGATTCGCCGCTTCGTGCGTG
>JAABQX010000007.1 GCA_011391215.1 Rhodocyclaceae bacterium | reverse complement strand
TCGTGAATTACTTGCTTCTGGTTAGCCTTGTACCAGGCAAAGTTCTCGGCGTACTTGTTGGCGCCTTCACCCTGGCCGGCCTTGATCAGTTTCTTCAGGTCGGTGAAGCCGGCCAGCAGCGCCTCGGGGCGCGGCATGCAGCCGGTGATGTAAAGATCGACCGGCAGGTAGTCGTCAAGCCGCTTGATGGTGTTGTAAGAGTCCCAGTACATGCCACCGTTGATCGTGCAGGAACCGAGCCCGACCACGTATTTCGGGCTCTGCATCTGCTCGTAGGCGCGGATCGCGCGCTTCAGCGTCTTGACCGACAGGTAGCCGGAAATGACCAGCAGGTTGGCCTGGCGTGGCGTCGGCCGCCACTGGATGCCGTAGCGGTAGGCATCGAAGCGCGGGGTCATCAGCGGGCGCATCTCGATGGCCCCGCAGCCGGTGCCGAAGCCGAGAATCCACAGCGATTCGGCACGCGCCCAGTTGAACAGGTCTTCGACGATCTTGCTGTAAGCGGCCGGCATCACCGTCGGCGGTGCCTCGCAGTAGTAGTCGCGCAACGGCTCGACCTCGAACTCGACGCCGTCCGGGCCTTTCACCATCCTCTTCATCAGTTCTGGTTTCATGCTCATGTCTTACCCTTACACCAGCACGATGGAAAGAATGCCGAGCGGCACCGCCCAGACGAGGAACCAGCGGATCGACTGTTCGACGCGGAAGCGCGGGAAGCAGACGCCGACGAAGGCCGAGAACAGATACAGCAGGAAGACCTTGAGGAACAGTTCGGGCCAGTTCGTCGCGCCGCCGAAGAACAGGTTCATGTAGATGACGATCTTGGCCACCGGAAAAATCACGCGGTTGGTCTGCATCAGCGCCAGATAGGACGAGTGATACTCGGTCGGCGGGCCGATCGGAATTTCCTGCGGGGCGATCACCACATCAAAGGGTGGGCGCATCATCGAGCCGAGGAAGGACAGCATCGCGGCGGCAACGGCAAGCGGATTGGTGAACAGCGTCCAGCTCATGATGCCGCCCTGCTGTGCGGCGACGATCTCGGTGACGGATAGGGTTTGGTATTGCAAGGCGACGGAAAAAACCGCCATGGCGAAGGGCAGCTCGGCCATGCTGACTTGCGACAGGCCGCGCGTGATGCCGATGGCGGCATGGGGGTGGCCGCTTTCGGCCGCGCCGAGCGCCATGCCTAATGTGCCGAAGAAGATGAAGTAGAGCGCGAGGATCAGGTCGCCCGCGAAGCTGAGATTCGAAAACATTTCCGAACCGTAGATCGAGGGCACGAACAGCAACAAGCCGACACCGCCGGAGAGACGAAATACCGGGCCGAGGTAGAACATCACGCCGTGGGTGATCGAACTGCGCAGCCCGTAGTTCTTGATCATGTCCACGTAGTTCTGCCAGATCGGGATGCCATAGCGGCGACCGGCGCGCGCGCCAATCTTCTGGATCAGCGCGGTCATCAGAAAGCCGTAATTCACGACGATGAAGACTGTCAGGAAGGCGTAGGGGATTTTCATCCAGTCGAAATCCATCTCAGATCCCCATCTTCATTGCAAATACCGCCACGACAAACACCAGGAAGTGGAACGCGTAGATCTGGCCGTTGCCGTTATAGAGGCGGCGTGTGATGTCGGCCGCCGTGTGCAGCAGGTCGGTCACGGTTTCCCAGAAACGGGTGACAAAGGGCTGCACGAGGAAGCCCATCGCCTTGCGATATGGCGCGAAGAAGTTCCAGGCGAAGTGCGTGGTTTCGGGGCGGAACGGCCGCTCGGCAGAAAACACGATGTTGAACTGCTTGACCTTCTGCGCCTTGCGATTGACGAACAGCAGCCAGGAGAACAGCAGCATGAAGATGACGCCGACGATGATCATGATCGCGACCGGGTTCCAGTAACCGAACTGGCTGGTGATGCTCATGCCTTCCCAGTTCAAGGCGCCCTCGGGGAAGAAACGTGAGATGTAGGCATCGACATGGCGCAGCACCATGCCTGGTACCACGGCGACGACCATCAGCAGGGCAACGTAGATCATCTGTGGCAGGATGATCCAGAACGGCGCTTCCTTGATGCGACGGTGCTCGTCCTTGAGTTGGCCGAGGAAGATGGTATGGATGAGGCGGAAGAGATACAGGAATGCAATCGGGCCGGCGAGGAAGATCAGTACCATCGGCAGGCGCGAGTCGGCGGTGAGGATGGCGTTGTAGAAGATCCAGCGGCCGCCGAAGCCGGACAGCGGCGGCACGCCCGAGACGGCGATGATGCCGATCAGCGTGGCGATGAAACTCAACGGCATCAGCGTGATCAGCCCGCCCATCTTGTACATCTCGCGTGTGCCGGTGCGCTTGGCGACGCCGCCGACCGAGAGGAACAACATCGACTTGTAGATGTAATGGTTGATGACGAACATCAGCGCCAACAGCCAGCCGAGGTGGTTCATCAAGGCCAGGCCGAACATCGCGTAACCCATCTGGCCAATTGAGGAATAGGCCAGCAGACGCTTGGCATCTTCCTGGAAGATCGCCATCAGGTTGCCGAGCAGCGCGGTGATGGCGCCGATCCACAGCATGACGTAGGTGAGTTCGACGCCGTAGAGAGATTGTTTACCCATCGTCATCAGCAGCACGAACAGACCGTAGAGGCCGGCCTTGAGCAGAATGCCGGAGACCATCGGCGAGACGTCGGTCTCGGCTTCGGCGTGAGCACCAGGCAACCAGATATGCACGCCGATGGCAGCGGTCTTGGTCATGAAGCCGACGGCGAGCAGCAGGAACACCCAGGGGGCGACGGGCTGTACCAATTCACCGAGCGAAGCAATTGCAAAAGTCGGTGCTGGCGGGACGGCGGCGGCGGCGAGTGCGAAGGCTGTCAGGATCAGGAACGCGCCGCCAAGCGAGAAAATGATGTAGGACAGCGCATGTGGTTCGGAATGCTTGCCGCGCAGGATCAGGAAGTAGGAGCCAACCGTCAGCAGTTCCCAGGAGGCGAAGAAGCCGAACGTATCGGTGGCGCGAATCAGCAGAATCATGCCCGCGAACATCAGCATCGCAGCCGGGTAGAAGCCAATGCGCCGGCCGTGGGCATGGTAGCTGGCCAGCAGGGTGACCGCGCCGCCGATCATGAAGATGACGGCGAAGATCAGGCGCAACGGGTCGTATTCGGCATAGGTTTGCAGGAAGAAGGTGACCATGCCGCCGATGGCGAGGGTGTTCTTGAACCAGGCCGGCGCCCACTCGAGCAACAGGAAGGCCAGCGCAAACAGCAGCGGCAGGACGAGCAGCAGGTTGCTGTGGCCCGACAATTCACCCCAGACAAAGCCGAGTGCCCAGCCGGCGAGCACGGCGGCGAAGACAGGAATGATCTGCACCGTGTTGCAGCTAACCTCTTGATCCGGCTCGCGCTTGATCAGATAGCCAAACCAGCGGAACAGATAGCCGGCCTCAACCAGTGCGCCAAACAGGATCAGCGCCAGCAGCGCGAGGCGGCCTTCCGCAGCGAGGATATGTACCAGTTCCCATTTCGCGTAAAAGCCGGGGAAGGGTGGCAGGCCGGCGAGCATGGCGGCGAAGGTGACGAAGGCAAACACCAATAGCGGCCGTTCCTGCAGGGCGGCCCAGCCAGTCAGTGACCGGGTGGCAACGAAATCCGACAGCCAGTAAAGCCCGGCCTTGGCGACGGCATGGGCGAACAGCAGACCGCCGGCGATGAAGAGCGTGTGTTCGCCGAGAATGTCCTGCTGGCCGAGTATCGTGAGGACCAGTCCGGTCTGGGCGATCGATGAGTAGCCGAGCAGGCGGCGATCGTTGGTTTGCGGTAGTGCCAGCAGGTTGGCGCCAACGAAGGTGACGATGCCGATGCCGGTCGCGACCGGCAGCCAGTCGGCACCGCCGATCAGCAGCAGCTTATCGACCGCAAACAGGGCAGCCGAGCCCGTCGCGGCGGAGAAAATCGCCGAGAAGCCGGGGTGCGCCGATTCGTAGATGTCGAGCGCCCAGCCATTCGCCGGGAAGGGCTTGAGTTCGGCGACCACGGCGATGAACATCAGGAAGAAGGCCAGCGAGAAGGCCGTGGCAAGCTCGGGCTTGATGCCTGATCCCACTATTTCAGCCATGCCGTCGATATTCAGGGTTCCGGTGGCGTGATAGGCGAAGATGATGCCGATCAGCAACAGGATGGAGATGAACTGGGAGACGATCAGGTACTTGAACCCGGCGGATACGGCGCGCCCATTGTCATCTGCATCCGACAGTAGTACCAGACCGCCGGTGGCGATGACGATCAACTCAAAGAAGACGAACAGGTTGAAGATGTCGCGCGTCAGCACGATGCCGCACAGTGCCATGATCGCGATGACCAACACCGCCATGGCACGCCGACCCTTGGCCAGCAGGCTGTCGCCCATGTGAATCGCAGCCAGCAGGCCGGTCAGGTTGATCAGCAGTGTGAGTGCGGACTCGACCAGTCCCATGCGCAGGTTGATCGCGAAAGGCGGCTGGGTGCCGGCGGTGAGGATGTCGATCGGGTGTGCGCCCGTCGCGGCAAAAATAAGCAGCCAGCTGGCGGAAATCGCACTCATGATCGTCAGCGCGGCCAGCGTGATCATGTAGGCCAGTCCGCGCTGCCGTTCGTTCAGCAGGCCGAGCAGGAAGGCAGAGCCGAGGCCGACGGCGATTATGTACAGGGCGCTCATCGCATCAGCCTCTCATTTATCCTTTGAGTTCCGTAAAGTCACCGATGTCGAGGCTGCGTCTCTTCTCATACAGACGATAGACATAGGCCAGCATCAGCGCGGTGACGCCGACGCCGATGACAATGGCGGTGAGCACCAGCGCCTGTGGCACCGGGTCGATGATGCGTTGGACGGCATCTGCGGCGGCTACGGCACTGTCGAGGATCGGAGCGGTGCGACCGTGCATGTAGCCCACGGCAATGATCACCAGATTGACACCGCTGTCGGCGATGGTGAAGGCGATGATCATGCGCAGCAGGTTGCGGTTCGTCAGTGCGCCCCAGGCGCCGATCAGGATCAGCAGGAAGCCGGTGGCCATGGCAAAGTGGGCCATCAGAGTTCCTCCGTTTCCGACAGGCTCGCCAGTATCGAGGCGAACTCGGCACCCACTTTGAGGCCAATCAGCGAATAGATCAGGGGGATGGCGCCTGCCGAAGCCAAGTCGCCGAGGGTGCCCAGCGGCAGGATGCGGTTGTCGAGAAATCCGCCGGCAAGGAACACGCCGGCCAAGCCAATCGATACATAAATAACGCCAGCTACGGATTCGATGGCAGAAATCAGGCCGTGGCTGAAATGCTTGAGCGGATCAGCCAGTAGCAGCAGCAGGATACCCGAGGCGATGATGGCGCCACCCTGGAAGCCGCCACCCGGGGTGAGGTGGCCGTTGACGAAGACATAGACACCGAGCAGCAGGATCATCGGCAAGAGGAAACGCGCGCCGGTGGTCAGCAGTTCGCCCACCGGGACGGGGGTACGGGGCTTTTTCTGCGTGCCCTGAGCCAATACCAGACCGACGATGGAGGCGGCGAGGAACAGCACGGTGACCTCGCCCAGCGTGTCGAGGCCGCGATAGGTGACGACAATGGCGGTAACGATGTTGGCCGCACCGAGATCGGCGGCAGTATGTTCAGCGTAGTAGCGGGCCGTGAGGTTCAGGACGGCATCTGGCGTGTAGCCGAACAGCAGAGTGGCGAATACGCTGCCGACGGCAGCAAGCAACGCCAGGGCGATGAGGCGCTTGATCATGACTGTTCCCCATCATGCTCTCCGGCGCGCACCCGGGCCAGTACGAAGAACAGCAGAAAGGTGGTCAGGCCGCTGCCGATGGCCGCTTCGGTCATGGCCACGTCGGGTGAGGCGAGGATAAGGAACAGCACCGAGGCGACCAGGCTGACCAGTCCCGCCGCGAGGATGGCGACGGGCATGCTGCGGTCACGAATCGCGACGATGGCCGCCACCAGCATGGTGAAACAGAGCAAACCGGTCAGTGCGGGCAGCAAATAGCTCATAGCGGCTTCCCTGTGGGCTCATTGCGATCCTTGGCCAGGGCGTCGACAGAGGTGAGGGCGCTCATGCTGCTGCCGCTACGGTGCGCCGCCCGCGCCAACACTTGCGACGACAGCGGGTTGGTAAATAACACGAACAGGCCGATGAGAAACAGCTTCAGCGTCCAATCGGGCTGCAGGCAGGCAAAGCCGGCCAGCGACAGTATTGTGCCGAGCGTTGTTGCCTTGGTGCCGGCCTGGATGCGGTTGAACACGTCAGGCATGCGTACCAAGCCGAGACCACCGAGGAACAGGAAGGCCGCACCGATGACGAGAAGGAGACTGCCGACCACGGGAAGCAATGAGTCCATTACAGTCCGCGCTCCAGGTGACGCGCCACGACGATCACGCCGAGGAAAGAGAGCAACGCATAGACGAGCGCAACGTCAAGATAGATGCCACGCCCCTCGAGATAGGCGATCAGGACAATACCGGTCAGCGAAATGACGGTCAGGGTATCGAAGGCGACGACGCGGTCAGCATCCGAGGGCCCCTGGAAGAAGCGCCACAGTGCGAGCAGAAAGGCGGTGCCGGCAATCATGGCGGCCAGAGTGATCAGAAAACTAACCATACATCACCTCGAGATAGCGTTCGAAGCCGCCGACAATATTGGCCGTCGCGGTTTCGATATCCGGTGAATCAACCGAGACCCAGTGGATGTAGAGCCATTCACCATCCATATCGACGGTTAGCGTGCCGGGGGTGAGCGTAATGGAGTTGGCCAGCAGCATGCGCCCCATGGCAGTCTTGAGCTTGGTGCGTACCTTGACGATGCCCGGTTTCACCGGCAGGTCGGGCGAGATCACGATGGCCGCCACGTTGAGATTGGACGAGACCAGTTCCTTGAGGTAGTACAGAATGTAGGCGACCGTGGTGAGCAAGGCCTTCGGGGTTAGACGTAACTCGGAAAACCAAGCCAACTTGTCGCGGAAAAAGAACGCGATGAGGAACGACACTACCGCCCCGATGATCAGGACATCGGTAGCCAGCGAGCCATTCAGTAGCACCCAGAAAAAGAAAAGCGTCACAAACAAAACCGTAAAACCGCCTACCTTTGACGGTTTGTTGTGACTGTCACGTAAATTCATAAGCGTATTCTAATGCTGCAATGCGGCAGAATTACGGCAGCACGCTTGATGTAGATCAAACATCGTCGCATTAATAGTCGGCGCTGGCGGGACGGCACCGCCTCAACCTTCACCTGGAGGCGTTAGCGCATAGGTATCAAGTTACTTCAGCAGCCGGCGCCGCGCCAATGCAACCGCCAACCAAAACGCAACGAGCGTAATACCGAGCAAGACAGCGCAATGGGTGAAAATGTTTTCAGGCAATTCGCCGAAGGCCAGCGGCCGTACCAGATCCACCGCATGGGTGAGCGGCAGGACATCAGCCATGGTCCGTACCGCTGCCGGGAGCTGATCCATCGGGAAAAATACCCCGGAGAGCAAGACCATGGGCGTGATGAACAGCGTGAAGTAGTACATGAAGAAATCGTAGGAGGGTGAAACTACCGTCACCGTCAGGCCGAGCGCCGCAAAGCACAGGCCGGTGAGGAAAATCACCGGCAGGGCCGCGAGCGCCAGCGGGCTGGAGACGAAGCCGAGCAGCGCAATGACCAGCAGGATTGCCGCGCCGGAGATGGTGGCCTTGGTGGCTGCCCACAGGCATTCGCCGGCCACCACGTCGTCGAGCGACACGGGGGCATTCATGATGGCTTCCCAGGTGCGCTGTACGTGCATGCGCGAGAACCCGGAATACAGCGCTTCGAACGATGCGGCATTCATGGTCGAGGCGCACACTGTGCCGGCAGCGAGGAAGGCGATGTAGCTGACCCCCTGAACTTCGGGCACAAGGCCGCCCAGACCGTAGCCGAGCCCGAACAGGTAGATCATCGGGTCGGCGAGGTTGCCCAGCAACGACGGCAGGGCGAGTTTGCGCCAGACGAGAAAATTACGCCGCCAGACCGCCAGCGCGCGCGAGGAAAGGGCGGGCGGTGCGAAATTCAAAAGGTGAACGGCGCTGTTGGGTGAGCTCAGCCGTCGGCGTTGATGCGTGCGACCAGTTTTTGGAGCACGACGGCCGCATCCTCATTGGCGATCTGGCAGGTGCCGGCGTTCTCATGGCCGCCGCCGCCGTAATGCAGCATCAACTCGCCGATGTTGGTCTTCGAAGTACGGTTGAGGATGGACTTGCCGGTCGCGAAGACAGTGTTCAGCTTCTGCACGCCCCACATGACGTGGATGGAAATATTGGTGTCGGGGTAGAGAGCGTAGATCATGAAACGGTTGGTCGCGAAGATCGTCTCTTCGTTTCGCAGGTCGAGGACCAGCAGATTCTTGAACACCTTGCTGCAGCGTTGGACCTGTTCCTTGGCCTTTTCGGCATGGTCAAAATAAAGGTCGACACGTTCCTTGACATCGGGCAGCTTGAGAATGTCGTCGATGCCATGGTCGCGGCAGTACTTGATGAGATCCATCATCAACTGGTAATTGCTGACGCGGAACTCGCGGAAGCGACCGAGGCCGGTGCGCGAATCCATCAGGTAGTTGAGCAGCACCCAGCCTTGCGGGGCGAGCACTTCGTCGCGGGCAAATTGCGCCGCATCGGCCTTGTCGACCGCCACCATCATGTCGTTGAAGGCAGCCGGAAAGCGGTTCTTGCCACCGTAATGTTCGAAGACTACGCGCGCCGCCGAGGGGGCGTCGGGGTAGATGATGTGTTCGGGGCGCTCGCCGGGGTTGCGGAAGGTTTCGGAGAGATGATGGTCGAAGGCCAGATGCACGCCCGGCACGTAGGGCAGGTTGGTGGTGATGTCGCGGTCGGTAATTTCGACCTTGCCATCCTGCATGTCCTTGGGATGGACAAACTTGATGTCGTCGATCAGGTCAAGTTCGTTCAACAACACGGCACAAACCAGGCCGTCGAAATCGCTGCGCGTCACCAGGCGGTACTTTTGTGCGGACATGTCAGGCCTCCTGCAATTGGAATCTGAATTTAATCAAATTTCAGGGCTGCAGGGTGCACGAAATGCAGGTTTTGGCAGTCTTTTCGCGAACTCCCTCTGCTTCAGTCCACACGTACCTCGAAAGCTGAACCGCTCTCGTCCGTCAGATGTACCGCGCAGGCAATGCAGGGGTCGAAACTGTGGATGGTGCGCAATACCTCGATGGGTTGTGCCGGATCGTGCAGGGCATGGCCCTTGAGGGCAGCCTCGTAGGCGCCGGACTGACCCTGCGGGTCACGCGGACCGGCGTTCCAGGTGCTCGGCACCACCGCCTGATAGTTGGCGATCTTGCCGTCTTCGATGACGATCCAATGCGCCAGCGCGCCGCGTGGTGCCTCCATGAAGCCTACGCCTTGCGATTTTTTCGGCCATTTCGCCGGATCCCACAGCGCATCGTTGAAGGTGCGCAGATCGCCCGCCTTGATATTGGCGACCAGCTGGTCGTACCAGCCCTGCATCGCATCAGCGAGCAACTTGGTTTCGAGCGTACGCGCCGCCGTGCGGCCAAGCGTCGAATACAGGGCGGTGATCGGCACATCGAGCTGCTTCAGCACCATGCCGGCCAGTTCGCGTGTCGGTTCGTGGCCGTTCGCGTAAAGCATCAGTACCCGGGCGAGCGGGCCGACCTCTACCGCCTTGCCTTTCCAGCGTGGCGCCTTGAGCCAGGAATAGGCATTTTCGACCGGCAGGTGCTGGAATGGAGGCTTCGGTCCGCTGTAATTCAAGGTCGTCTCGCCCTGATACGGATGCAGACCCTTGTCTTTGCCGCCGGCGTAGTCGTACCACGAATGCGCAATATATTCCTGCACCTCATCCGGCGCGTTGAGATCGACCGGGTGAATTTTCGTCAGATCGCGGTCGAGAATGACTCCGCGCGGGAACAGGAAGCTCGACGGATCACCCAGGCCACGCGTCGGGAAATCGCCATAGCACATGAAGTTACCCAGACCTTCGCCCTGCTTGAACCAGTCCTTGTAGAAACTGGCAATCGCCAGCGTGTCCGGTACATAGACCTGATCGACAAATTCGCGCATCGACTGGATGACGGACTGGATACGGGCAAGACCTGTCACGTCGAGTGCCGTGCCGCTCTGCCCGCCGCCGCCAGCTGACTTGTCGGTGTGTACGCTGATCGCGATCGGCGTACCGCCGACGACGAAATTTGGATGCGGATTCTTGCCGCCAAGAATTGCATGGATCGCGGTGACATCGCGTTGCCAGCTGAGGGCATCGAGGTAATGGGCCACCGCCATCAGGTTGGCTTCCGGCGGTAACTTGTAAGCGGGATGTCCCCAGTAGCCGTTCTGGAAAATGCCGAGCTTGCCGGTTTCAGCGATGGTCTTGATTTTCTTCTGCACGTCGGCAAAATAGCCCGGCGAAGATTTCGAATAACTCGAAATCGACTGTGCCAAGTCCGAGGTCGCTTTCGGGTCGGCCTTGAGCGCGCTGACGATATCCACCCAGTCGAGCGCATGCAGGTGATAGAAGTGCATCACATGGTCGTGGATGTATTGTGCGCCGACCATCAGGTTTCGGATCAGTTCGGCATTGGGCGGGATCGGGTACTTGAGCGCATCCTCGACGGCGCGCACCGAGGCGATGGCATGCACTACCGTGCATACGCCGCAGATGCGTTGCGCGAAGGCCCAGGCGTCGCGCGGATCGCGCCCGCGCAGGATGACCTCCAGCCCGCGTACCATCGTGCCGGCTGAATAAGCTTCGGAGATCCGCCCGTCTTGCATCTCCGCTTCGATGCGCAGATGACCCTCAATGCGGGTGATGGGGTCGATAACAACACGTTGGTTCATGATCCGCTTCCCTTTGCCTTCAAGAATGCATCCAGCACCTGATACTGCGCTTCGGCTTCCCGATTGTCGGTTCCCTCACCGGCTGCGAGGGTCTTGCACATGCGTGCCATGCGTGCCTGCATGGCCGCCTCCCAGGCGGCTGACAGATCCACGGCAGGTTTGACGCACTCCTGCGCCGCGCGCGCCACAAAATGGCTGGCCTGCGCGGCCCAGTCGGTATCGCGCCCGCACTGGGTGAAGCTTTCCACACGTGCCGTATTCACGCCCGCCGCAGCGACCGCCAGTTCCGCACTGCCGGCATCCGTCCGCCCGGCCAGATCCAGCCCGCCCTTGACGCGGGCATCACCGGACAATTCGAGCACCTGCTGCACCAATAGCGTGGCTACTCGACGGCGCTCACTATCGTCCAACGTGGCCAATGCGGCCTTGAGCTCTTTGTCATTACTGATGGTCATGATCGACCACTCCTTTTAGTCTTTGCCGACGGGGTCGGGAATATGTTCGGCGATCGTCTCGGTCAGCCCGACCACCGGCAGGTTCATCTGGTAATGTTCCAGGCCTTCTTCGATGACGATGCGGCAGTTGGCGCAGGCCGTGACCAGACGTTTCGGCTTGACGGCATCAAGCTGGCTTTTCTTCTTCTTGAAGGCTTCGAGGCGGAGTTCTTCGCCCTCCTCGATCGCGCTGGCGCCGCCGCCGCCGCCGCAACACCAGTTCATGAAACCGGCGTCGGGCATCTCGTGGAAATCCTTGGCGATCATGGCCATCAGGTTACGTTGCGGCTGGATCACGCCACCGCGCCGCGCCAGTTGGCACGGGTCGTGGAAAGTCAGGCGGTCGGTTTCCATGCCCTCGGTCTTGAGCAGGCCGGCAAGGCGGAATTCTTCCAGTACCTCGATGATGTGCTGCACCTTGAACGTAAAGGGCTTGCCGACCAGGTTCGCCCCTTCCCAGCGCAGCGCTGTGTAGGCGTGGCCGCATTCCGGGCTGATCACGGTCTTGACCTTGAGCTTTTCGGCACCATCGACGATACGTTTGACGATCACCCGCGCGAGATCCGAGTTGCCGATCTGCATGCCGGCATTGGTGGCCTCGAAAGCCTCCGAACAGAGGGTCCAGGTCTTGCCAGCATGGCGCATGATCTTGGCGATCGCACCCAGGTACTCGGGGAAGTTGATGATCTCCATCGACGAAAGCATCACAAGGTATTCCGCACCTTCCAGATCAAGCGGAATCTCGATGCCGTAATCGGCTTCGACGTGCTTCATCTGTGCCTTCACGGCCGGCAGCTTGATGCCCATCGGGCTTCCGATGTTCACTGTCCGGGTGACGGCGCCCTTAAGCCCGTCGGGCGCATGGCCGGAAGCCGACATGCCTTCGCGGAACTTGCGCACCATATAGACGATGTCGTTGCCGACCGGGCAAACCACAGAACAGCGGCCGCACAAGGTGCAGCTGTTGTAGACCAGTTCCTGCCATTCGGCGAGTTCGGCATCGGTCACCGGCTTGGAGAGGCCGACCATTTTGGCCAGGCGCCCGAGCAGCGTGTATTCCTGATTGTAGAGACGCCGCAGCGGTTCCAGCTTGTGGATCGGCGTGTATTTCGGGTCGCCGGTTTCCGTGTAGAAAAGACAGGCTTCGGCGCATAGCCCGCAATGCACGCAGCTGTTGAAATAACTTGCGATCGGCGCGTCGATGACTTCCTTGAGGACGCGTACGCCCTTGTCGAGCGAAGCACTCATACCGGCACTCCTTTATGACCATTTACCGCACCGTTGTACCAGCGCGAACCGAACACCGTGAAGGCGTGGAACAGCTTGGTGAAGGGCAGGCAAATCAGCAGTAGTTCGACGCTCAGGATATGCAGCGCCAGCATCAACGTGTAGGGCAGTAGCAGGTGGTGCACGGCCAGCCAACCCGTCAGCAATGGCAGGAAAGTCAGCGTCCAGGTGAACCAGTCGCCGAAAGTGCTGAGAAAGCGCTTCACCGGCTTGGTGATGCGGTCGATCAGCACCACGACCATCGCCGCCATGGTGACCACGGTGATGAAATCCACCATCTGCGAAGGCAGACCCGGCCAGGAAAGGCCCAACAGGTTCTTGATCAACTCGATATGCGGCGCAAAGAGGAAGATCACCACCGCCAATCCGACGTGAAACACATAGCCGCCGATGTAGCTGACCGGCGAGGCCTTGAGCATCCCCGGGGGTGGCACCGAGCGACGAAAAATCGTGTGCCATCCAGATGCGCCGGGAACATCGCGGGGCGCCGAGAGATCCTGCTTGCGGCCCAGGCTGTAGATTTCGATCAGACGCCAGATGACGCCCAGTACGAAGATTGACAGTGCCAGATTGAGGCCGGTGCCACGCGCCCAGGTTAGTAAAAGTAATTGATCCATGCTATGGCTCCAGATCGTCGAGCGTCGTGGTTTCGTGCGCTGCCTTGGCCGCACCCTTCTTGCCACGATTGGAAAAACTCACTGCCACGCCGACTGCGGCCGCTGCCGCCGCCACGCCGGCACCGACTTTCAGGGGCTGTGCCGGTGCAGACAGGGCTTTGTAGAAGCCACCGGCATCCCAGAAATTCGGTTCCGAGCAGCCGATACAGCCGTGTCCGGACTGGATCGGGAAAGACACACCACCGTTCCACTTGGTGGTGGCGCAGGCGTTGTTGGTCACCGGACCCTTGCAGCCCAGTTCGAAGAGGCACCAGCCATCGCGCGCACCCGCATCGTCGAAAGTCTTGGCAAACTTGCCTTGGTCGTAGAACGGCCGTCGGTAACAGCGGTCGTGGATGCTTTCGCCGTAAAACACCTTGGGCCGCCCCAGCGCATCGAGTTCCGGCAGCTTGCCGAAGGTGAGGAAATGCGCCAGCACGCCGGTGATGACGACCGGAATTGGCGGACAGCCCGGCACATTGACCACCGGTTTATCCTTGATCAACTGGTTCACGCCGACTGCCCCGGTAGGATTGGGCAACGCGGCGGGCAGTCCGCCGTAGGTCGCACAGGTGCCGACGGCAATGATGGCGGCCGCACCCTTGGCGGTTTCCTTGAGCATCTCCAGGTTGCTGACACCGGCGATGGTTGAAAAACCCGGGTTGCCGAGCGGAATCGACCCATCGACGACCAGCAAGTACTTGCCGTAATTGTCGTGCATCGCCTGTTCGCGGGCTTTTTCAGCGGCTTCGCCCGAAGCAGCCTGCAATGTATGGTGATAGTCGAGCGAGATGGTTTCGAGAATCAAGCCTTCGACCGTTGGCGTGTGCGACCTAGTCAGTGACTCGGTGCAGCCCGTGCACTCCTGGAACGACATCCAGATGACCGATGGTCGTGCCGCCTTTTCCAGCGCGGCGGCTATCGCCTGGGCCGCTGAAGCCGGCAACGAGTAGGCTGCCGCCAGCGTAGCGCAAAAACCGAGAAACTCCCGGCGGCTGATACCTGCAGCGTGCAAAGACGCGGCAACGCTACCTGCCGCTTTGCTGGTGGATTTGCTCATTGCTCTTGTCCCTCCCTATCACTGACCAATTCATCTTAGTCCCAGAAAAATACAAAACCCAATAGAAAAACATATGAGAGCTTACTTATGGACTCTGCAGGTTCAGGTGGATCCCGAAAAAAGTCGGCGCCGGCAGGACGGCAGACGAGCGGCTTACCGGCCCCCGGCAACGCATAATCTCTGCCGCAAAGAGACGCTTTTTGCTATCTTGGCACCATGAAATCATGCGAATTGTGCGAATCACCCGGTGGCACGATCCTCTGGCAGGATGATCGATGTCGTGTCGTCCGCGTCGGTGGTGTTGAAGGCCAGGCTTTCCCCGGTTACTGCCGGGTGGTCTGGCACGGCCATTTCCGGGAGATGTCCGACCTGACGGTGGCCAAGCGCCATCATCTGCTGGATGTTGTCGTCGCCACCGAAGCCGCCGTGCTGGCGGTCGTGCAGCCGGACAAGATCAATCTGGCCAGCCTCGGCAATGTCGTGCCGCATCTGCATTGGCACGTGATTCCGCGCTGGGTTGATGACAGCCACTTTCCGGCGCCCATCTGGGCGACCGCCTGTCGCCCGGTGCCATCCCGGGCGCTGCCGGATGACGCCGATCTCGCCGTAGCACTGGCTGCGCGCCTGGGAGATACCTCATGAACCTTGCATTGACACCTACCACTACCGCACAACCGCCACTCTTCACCAACCTTGAGCAATGCCGCAGCTGGCAACAGACACTGCCGGTGATGAATCCGCTGCAGACGCAGGTCCAACTGCTGGAACAGCTGCAGTTGCTGAACGGTTTCACCCTAGCTGGCGATGTCCGCCTGGCGATGCTGGAGGCACTGCGCGAATCGATCTACTTCGCACAAGGCGAAAGCGCGAAAAAGTTTTCCGGCAAGCCGCTGCCGCTCACCTTGGCCGAACAGGCGGTGCAGCAGGCTGTCCATGGCCTCTGGGAGGTGGTGCTGACCGGCTATCTTCGTTGCCTGGAATCCTCTCTGGCAGGTGACGGCAGCCTTAAATTGCAGGCTGCGACGATTTGCCAGCGTGCTCTGGCCGCCCTGACCGACGATTACACCGATTTGATGCGCGCCGGCTGTCAGCCCGGCAAAGACTTCTGGCGCCAGGCCCATGCGCTCTATACCAGCGCCGAAGCCCTGGCCGTCACGCGGGCAGCGGTGCCGGATAAGCTGCGTGCTGCTGCGCCGATGACGCCGGCTGCGGCTTATATCGAACTGATGTTGCTCGCTGCGGCCAGCCTGCACGAATTGCCGCCCCGTCAGCAGACCTGGGTGATCCGCTGGGCGCGCCTCTGGGCGGGCAAAGTCAACATCCTTGCCACCCCCCCGACGCTGGAATCCCCCGCATTGCCGCTCTGTGTCGATCTTGATGGCAGCACCCCGGCGGTCTTCCGGCCGCAGGAAGGCAACGGTGCGCGCTGGCTCGAAACCACCGAATTACGGAAAAGCCTGAAACGGCGGCTGAACCTGCTGGCCAAGGGCGATCCGGCAGATACACCGGCCCGGCTCGGGCTGGGTGACGACTGTACGCAACCGGCCTGCGGCGAAGTGCTGCGCAGCGTTTATCCGCGCTGGGTCAAGGGCGGCGTCCTGCGCCGGCATGAGCGGCACCCGATGAGCGGCACCTGCCGTTTCGCCGCCGGCATTAACGTCATTCACTATTACATCTCCGGTCATCAGCCTTTCAAGCCGCCCGGCAGCGTGAATACTGATGAACTGCGCCGCCAGCGTGAAGAACTGGGTACCTTCGGTCGCATTGCCACCCGGTTTGATGACGATTACAGCCAGAACCATGACTATCAACTCGAAAACTGGTCGGTGATCGAAGACTGGGGCCTGTTCGACCAGTCCGCCGACGGTTTGCGCCTGGTGCGACCGCTCAGCCAGGAAGGCGGACGTCTGGCCGTCGGCCAACTGGTGGCCATGCAACCGGCCGGCAGCAGCGGCTTCCTGCTCGGCGTGGTGCGCTGGACGCAGATCGCGGAAGACAATCTTGCTGCCGGCATTCAGCTCATGGCGGGCAAGCCGCTGCCGGTGGCCATGCGCCGCACAGGAGTGATGGCGGTACAGGACCAATACCTGCCCGGTTTCCTGCTGATGTCACCCGAAGCGTCTAAGCAGCCGGTCGGCGCCATCCTGCCACCGGGGTCTTTCAAGTCCGACCGCATCATGGAAGCCTGGACCGAAATCGTCACTTACCGGGTCAAGCTCAAGGCCTTGGTCGAGCGCGGCGCCGATTACGAGCGCGCCAGCTGCGAGGAAGTTTCGTAAGGGGCGTCATAAATTCAGCGCCGGTTCATCCGCGCCGAGGGGCTCAAACCAATGTAGTTGTTGCGCCAGCACGGCGAGCGTTGCTTCCGAGGCATCGCTCTGGCGTGCCGCGATGCGGCGGGCGAGTTCGTCGGGGGGTGCAACGGGCGCCAGAATGGCGAATGGCACGCCCAGTCGTTTTGCCAGCGCATGAAACGCGTCGCGTTCGGCCCGCTTGAGGAAAGCCGCATCGACGATCACCGACCAGCCGGCGACCAAAGCCATAGCGGCGAGTTCAGCCAGCCGGTCATAGGTGCGCCGGGTGGCGTCAGCCGTGTAGATCGAGCCGTCGCTGACCGCTTCCGGCGCGAGGCCGAAGAGGCGCTTGCGCTCCACGTCGGAACGGATGCGCACGGTTTGCAAAAAGTCGGCGCTGGCGAGACGGCGATTGGTTTGATAGGTCTTGCCGCAGCCCGAAAGGCCGCAGGTAATCGTCAGCGTCGTTGCGGTCGGTGCAACGAGTTGTTCCGTCATGGCCAGGTATTGCCTTGCTTCGGCAGCATCACACCCCAGCGCCGCCACCTTGGCGCGCACCATCGCGCGATAGACGAGGTAGAAACGCAAGACGGCCAACGCGCCGTAATCGCCGCTGCGTGCCAGCCATTCGTTGAGCAGCCAGGTGGCGAACCCGGGCTGACCGTGATCCAGCAGGTCGAGCAGCGTGAAGGCGATTTCGCTCGCCACGTCGATGCAACGGAAATCCTCGTTGAACTCGATACCGTCGAAGGGCACGACACGGCCGTCGAGCAGCACAAGATTGCCCAGGTGCAGGTCGCCATGGCCTTCGCGCACGCAGCCGCCTTCGCGCCGCCGGGCGAAATCCTTTGCGCAGTGCTGCCACTCGGCTTCGGTCCAGTCGCGCAGTCGCGTGAGTAACGGCGTCTCGATCGACAGCAGGCGCTGGAGCTCGTCGAAATTTTCCAGCGCATCGGCGCGGATGATTTCCGCAGTGCCGAATGCGGGTGCCGCGATAACGGCGCGTGCCTGGAAGGCGACGAGGTCGCAGGCCAGTTGCGTCAGGTGAGCGCCGCTCAGGTCGCCCTGGCTGCTGACGTGGTCAAGACGTTGCGCTTCGTCGAAGCGCTGCATCTTCACCGCCGGCTCGCCTGCCAGGTCGATGACCTCGAGATACAGATCGGGCGCGAAGCGGCGATTCAGGCGCAGCTCTTCCTGGCAATAGAAGTAGCGCTTTTTGACCGTGCCGTAGTCGAGAAAGGGCAGCGTCACCGGTTTCTTGATTTTGTAGGCAAATTCACCCGCGAGCAGCACCCAGGAAATATGGGTTTCGATGCATTCCTCGACGGCCGCCGGCACGGCGGCGAGGATGGCAGCGGGCGGTGCGCTCATTGCTCGCGCTGTGTCCTGGCGAGTCGTGGTGGCGCCGTGGGCACCCGGGGCGGCAGTATTTTGCCAAGATCGCGGATGGCGTTGCGGAAGGAGGCCAGGCCGCTCAGACGCCAGCCGACAATCGACCCGAGCGCCAGCAAGATCCAGAGCGGCAGATGGGCGGGCAGTGACTCGTAACCGAAGATGAATAGCAGGAAAGTGAAGCCGCCAATGCCCTGGAGCAATTCGGGGTTGCGCCAGAGGGCGTTGATGCGCGCGGCGTGTTCCCAGGCGTCGAGGCGGTCCTGGATACGCAATGCGATCGGCTCGGCACTTGCCAGCGTGCGCATCAGCGGGGTGGTGGCGTCGAGACCGGCAGCGCGCGCTTCCTCGACCAGTGCCAGTAGCGCCTGATTGTTGCTGCTGGTCACCCCGCGATTGAATGCACCGGAGAAGAGACTCAGCTCGCAGGTTTCACGCAGCAGGGTGAGTGCATTGTTGGTGCGCGAGACAAATCCGTCGCGTTGCGCCGTTTTCGCATCGGCGTCACGCTTCTGGCGCAGTTGCGCGTCTTCGGCAGCATGTTGGGCGTAAGGCAGCAGCGCGTCGGCGATTACCCAGCCGACGACGTCACCATCGTCCAGCAAGCGTTCGATCCAGCGGTTGTGGGGCAGCCAGGTCGCTGCCGCCAGCCGGATGCGGGTGCGGAATTGCTCGGCATGCGCGTCGTCGGCGAGCACGAGCAGCAGGAGCGGCAGCAGATAGGCCGGCTCAGGTGGCGTAATCCCCTGTGGCTCGCCATAGACCAGCGCATCGAAATCGATGATGCCGCCGATGCTGGTCTGCTCCTTGCGCAGATTCGTGCGCGCATTGGTGGTTGCATGCCAGAGGTCCATGCAATGGTCGTAGCCGGTTTCCCAGCGTGCCACGAGGGCTGTCTCGGCGGGGTAGTCGGCGGCAGGCAGCTGGCGCAGTACCTTCTCCGCATAGACAGAAACCAGCCAGTGCGTCGCGTGCGCCTCCTCACCCGATGCCCGTGCCGCCATCGCCAGTAGATTGGCGATGGCGAGGCTCTCGCCGCGCCAGACCGGTGGCAGGTCCGGCGCCAGGTGGCGGATCAGGCGCAGCAGCCGCAGGTCGTCCGAAATCCCGCGCGTATCGAGCAGGTCCTGCAGCAGGCGCACGAGGTTCTGGTTCTTGAGGTCCTGACCGGCCCAGGCCGTGATCTGCCCGCGCATCAGGTCCTTGCGGCCGGCCTGCCAGTGCATGGCGAGCGCGACCGCGAGTTCCACCGGCGTGTGGCAGACAATGTCCTCGATATGGTAGGGGCGGATAGGGTAGGTCTGGGGCGGGGGCGCCTCGTCCTGCGGGACGGGGAGCGTCACGTCGCCAGCCAGCCAGCGCCGGATTTCGGCAATGCCCCAGCGTTGCTGTGGATTGCGCAACAGCAGCCCCCGGCAGAGCGCACCCCAGTCGCGTTCGGTGATCGTGCCCAGATCGACGCTGCCGGTGATGAGGCGGTGCGTGATGACCGCGTCCGACAGGCCATCGAAGGGATGCCGGCCGGTCAGCAGTTCGACGAGGATCATGCCGAGCGACCAGTAATCGGTGGCGCGATCGAGCACGCCCGAGAGCGTTTCCGGCGCGCCGTACTTCACGGTGCGTGCGAGACCGGTAAAGCGTTGCGTGGCATCGGCCACCGAGGCGATGCCGAAATCGGTGAGTACCAGGTCGAGCGGATCGAGCCGGCGGATCAGCACGTTCTCCGGCTTCATGTCGCGGTGGATGATATTCAAGTCGTGCAGTGCCGCCAGTGCCTCGGCGAGTTCCTCGACGATCAGCCGCAGACGGCCGCGCGGCTGGGGATTTTCCTCCATCAACGCGCGCAGCGAGCCGGCAGGGCAATACTCCATCAACTCATAGCCGATGCCGTCGGAAACGCCGTGGGCGATCAGATGCACGACATGACGAAATGCCGCCTGGCTGATGCGATCGAGCACGTCGGTCTTCGGCACGATACCCGGGCGATAGAGCTTGGCGATCACCTTCACGTCGGACGTGGTGCCGGCGAGGATCATGATCTCGGCTTCGGCTCCACCAGCCGGCAGCACCTCGACGATGTGGAACTTGTCTGCCAGCGCTGCCGGCAGACGATAAAAGCTCGGCGTGACCGGGGGGAATCCATTTTCCGGGACTGAAGCGATGGTTTCCAGTGGTGTGTCGAACGGGCGGTCGCAATAGAGGCAACGTGCGCTACCAGGCGGATTGGGCGCGCCGCAGTCGGCGTAGAGGCAGCGCAGGATGCCGGTGGCCCTGGTCGCTGAGGTGGCTGTTTGGGCTGCGACTGGCAGGGAGCGCGGCGCCTCCGCTACAGGTTGAGCAGCGGACGCAGTTTCCGGCTTCAGGCTCAGGTCAACGCCTAGCAGCAGCGTGCCGCATTGGCTGCACAACGCCAGCTCGGGCGCAGCAGCAACCCCGCACACCGGGCAGATGCGCACATACTCGCGCAGGGTCGCCACGTTCAGCGCCACGATACCTGCTGCAGCTCGAGGCCGCGCTGGCGGCACAGCGTTTCGAGCTCCGCCATGTCACCACGCTGCGGAATACCGATGAACCACAGTTTGCCGTCCTCGACACTGATCTGCATGCGCTTGCCTTCTGCGGCTTGCGCTTGCCCGATGCAGTCGGCGTAACGTGCCACGCCGCGCGGGGAGATCGGTACGAGGGTCTGGTTGTCCGAGCCGCGCCACAGCCCGCCGAGCGGACGGCCATCGACAAAAGGTTCGGGGATCAGTGCATCAAGCAGCGCGAGAATCTTCGTGTGACGTTTTTCCAGCGTCTTGAGCGGATAGCCGCTGTAGCAGAGCAGGTCGAAATCGAGGCCGGCGGTCGTGCGCCAGGCGCGAAGTCCGCGTAGCAGGGACGCCAGCGGCTTGGGCTGGTCGAAGGGTTCGCCCCCGCTGATCGTGATGCCGTCACAACCATCCTGCGCCACCCGCTTGCACCAGTCGAGCAACGCTGCTACCGGCATGGTGCGTGACGCGTCAGCCGGCCAGGTATCCTGCGACACGCAGCCCTTGCAGCGGATCGTGCAGCCCTGCAGCCACAAGCCGATACGCCGTCCCGGGCCGAGTACGGTAACGGGGAAGTGCGCCTTGTTGAGCAGGATGTTCATTGAACCTGCCGTCCCGCTAGCGCCGACTTTTCAGGGGCTGAGGGCCGGACGCTAAGGCCTTTCCGCAAACTGGGGCGCAGCGTCATGGATGTCATCCCAGTCGGCCTTGGAACCGACGAAGATGTGCATGGCCACTTTCTTTTCGGCAGGGGTATCCAGCGAACCGATGCGCAGGCGCACGACCTCGGGCTGGGTTTCGCGCTTCGTGATGAGCGGCGAACCGCAGTGGCCGCAAAAGATCCGCTCCACGCCGCCGTCGGTGCGATAGGTTTTCAGCGCGTCCTGACCCTTGACGATACTGAAGTCGGCAGTCTTGACCGCCGACACGGCGGCGAAAGCCGCGCCACCCGCCTTGCGGCAACGCGAGCAGTGGCAGTACATGATGTCCCCGAGCGGGCCATTGACTTCGTATTCGACTACGCCGCAAAGACAGCTTCCCTTGTGCATGTAGCTCTCCCCCTTGGTTACGCTGTCACTTGTTGAGCTTGGTAATTTTGTTGCCTTGGATGCCGATCCCTGCCATTAGGCCTTTTTGGCCAAAGATGAATGCGTAAATGTCATCCTGCATTGTGGTGGTGGTTGTCGACTTGCCCCTGCCTTCGTCCACAACCACGACGCTTGGCCCAACGCCGACTTCAAATCCTTCAGCTTTGTCGATAGCGTTCAGCGCACTTTCCCGCATGAAGAACATGGCGTAACCGTATTTCTGAGCCCCCGCCTGGAGTCCGTATGAAACACCACCGTTGCTGTAATAGGCCACGGGCTTGCCGCCGCGCCACAGCACACCTTCGCCAAATTGCCCCCCAACCCCCAACCCTGCCTTGGTGATCGATGGAAACACGAGGACGGCGATAGCTTGTTCATTCAGTGCCTTGGCGGCGGGGACTTTTGCGACCAACCTGCCGAGCGCCGCTTTCGATGAGCTGTTGAGGGCGGCTTTACTTTCTGCAGATGCGGGTGCTGAGAGGGCAGCAGACACCACAACGGCAAGCGCTACGAGAAGAGAATTGAAAGAGGCAGTGCGCATGATAACTCCCGGGTGATTGAGGAATACGATTGAGAAATACTGAAAGCATCTTATACCAACGCAGGGGCAAGGCGCTTACGCCAGGGTCACCGTGAACAGCTTGTCTTGTTCCTCGATGGCGGCCAGGTCTCCCGACCGACATGCAGCGCAGCACGCGCGAAATGGCAACGCGTGATCAACTTCACTTCACCAATCCCATTAACTTCCCATAGCTATCCACAACGTCATATTTCACCTTATCCGAGGTGATCTTGGCGAAGAACTTGCGGGCGCAGGCGATCTTGGATTTTTCAATGGCACGCAGATCCAGGGTGGACATCGAACCCTTGGTTTCGGCGATGAAGTAGATGTGCTTTACTTTGCCTTCCTGAAAGGCAATGGCCCAGTCAGGGTTGTAATTGCCGACCGGAGTGGGGATGTAGAAGCTCTTCGGTAGCTTGGCGTAAACGACCACCTCGGCACTCGCGTCCAGCTTCTCGGCAAACGTTCGTTCATTGCCCGAATCGGTGAACACGTAGTTGTAGATGTGGTGTTTGGCCTCGAATGCCTTGCTGAAATCGTCCCTGGGCTTTTCGGCGGTAAAGATGTTCGAACCGTAGCTCTCGTCGACCGGGTCATAGGCAATGTGCTCGACGATGGCGGTGGCCTTTTGCTCGTTGATCAGCGTGCCGGCCTTGGCGATGAAATCTTCCGGGTTGGTTTTGTACTGGCTGAATACCGCTACGTTGATGCCCTTGAGGATGGCGGCGATGGTATGGCGCGTCAGTTGGGTGGCTTCAGCCAGGTTGCCGATCAGGTCGTACTTCACCGCTGAGTGAACCGAGTCGGTGTAGTTCTCCGTCTCGCTCGCCGTGAGCTTGAACGCGGTACCCGCTTTGAGATCGTCAAAGCTGCTATCGACAACCTGAACACCGCGTTCGATCACATATTGCATCGGCTTGACATGCAGTTCTGCGTCCAGCGCCGCCACGCACTTGCCCACCAGTTCGGCAGTTTCAAAGTGAACCGTGTAGGCCGCCTTGCGGTTGATCTTGTGCCATAGCGCCTGGAATTCCTTCTTCTCGAAGTTTGCATTCAGCGGGTTGAGCTTGGCCTTGCGGCCGTCGCCGATCTGCGGCAACTGCGCTTCGCTGAACACACTGTCGATCAACTGGAAGACCTGCTCGGCGTGCGCTACCAGTTCATCAGGCAACTGTTCCAGCGAACCTTCCTTTTTGACCGCGTGGTACTTCTCGGTGATATTCCGCTTCTTGTCGACGTAGCCGTTTTGGACCAGGTAGAACTCGATGTCGGTTGCCATGTCGTCGGTGACTTCCAAGTCACCGACGCTGGTTGCCAGCACCTTGCCCGTGAAGTACGCCTTGTCCGCCACGCGCGGCCGGGCCGATAGCGATTCACTGATATCGTTCTGCAACGCACTGACGAAATCCTTGTAGCTTTCGCTGGCGACTACCGTCAATTCGTTGATCTGGTGCACCGTGGCCGGGTTGTCCATGCGGTCGCCCAACTGATTCACCGCCAGGCGCAAGCCACGGCCAACCTCCTGCCGGCGCGAGACGGTGACCGCTTCGCGAATCTGGATGCGGCGCATCGCTGCTTCATCCACATTGCCCACGGCCTCCCCGGCGACCAACTCGACGCCATTGGTGAAGCTCAGCGTATCGATGCGGGCATCGATCTCCGCCACCACATAGCCCTTGTACTGATCCAGACCACCGGACAAGTCATATAAATTGTCGTTGCGCCCCAACTTGCGCATCACGCGCTTGATGCCGCTACCCTGCTTGATCTCCAGTTCGACCCGCGCCACTGGCGGCTTGCTCGCCGAGACTTCAATATCCTGCAAATAGAGGTAGGCATGGGTGCCGGTCAGGCCCTTGACCGTGATGCCGCGCACGGCGATCTTCTTCACCAGCTTCTGGTTGTAGGCATCCAGCGCATCCAGGCGGTGGATCTTGTTGTACTCGGTCTTGTGGGTCGCCGAGTAGCGCATGATCAGCAACGGATTGAACTCGCTTAGCGAGGCAAGCGTCTTGGCGCCTTCCATCTTCTGCGGCTCGTCAAGAATCAGGATCGGCCGGTTGGCCTTGATTACGTCGATGGGGCGGCGCGACTGAAAGTCATCCAACTCCTCGTAGATGCGCCGATTGTCGGCGCCGCGCGCGGCGAATGCCTGGACGTTGATGACCATCACGTTGATGCCGGCATCCGAGGAAAAACTCTCCAGGTTGTGCAATTGCTTTGAGTTGTAAATGAAGAAACGGGCCTTCTTGCCGTAGCTTTCCAGAAAGTGCTCGGCAGTGATTTGCAGCGACTTGAATACGCCCTCGCGGATGGCGATGCTCGGCACCACGACGATGAACTTGCTCCAGCCATGGCGCTTGTTCAACTCGAACATGCTTTTGATGTAGCAGTAGGTCTTGCCGGTTCCGGTTTCCATCTCGATGTCGAGGTTGAGCGGGCAGCCGGTCTTTTTGTCGCCGACGAGCACGGCAGACAGCGGCAGGTTCTGGCGGCGCTGCACCGCCTGGAGGTTTTCCAGAAGCTGGGCCGGGCTGAGAGCCACGTCGGCATTCTTGAAGCCGGCGTCGCTGGCGCCGGCGGGGGCTGGCTCCATGCCTGCCAACGCTGCCTGCTGCGGAAAAGTCGGCGCTGGCGAGACGGCGCCCGGATCGATGCGATAGCTCACCCCGGAGGATTTCGGCTGACCGGCAAAGCAGTCGGCCAGTGCATCCACCGCGTGGGTCTGGTAGGGCTGGACCTTGAACTTCAGTTTCATGTCTGACCCTTGTTCACGAAATCATTCATCGCACCTTCCACCAATATGAGCAGGGAATCGACGGCGGCAAGCAGGTCGGTCAGCAAGGCGGCGTCCACGTCCATGTAGCCTTCGTATTCCGCCAGATTGCGGCGTTCATGGCACAGCGCAAACATCCGAACCTGCGCCTTGCTTGCGTCGATCGTGTGTACCAGGCACTGGAATACCAGATAGCGCTTGTCCGAACGATAGCCTTGCAGGCGTAGCGCCGTCAGCGCCAGGGCATGGGCGGTGTTGTAGGCCAAGTCGAAGCGGCTGGCGAAAGACAGTGCCGGGCTGTGGGCATCTTTCAGTCGATCAATCGCGGAGCGCAGCAAACCTTCGCACTCCTTGCGATCCGGCGGTTCCTTGTTGAGGCCACCGCTGCGCACCAGGTTTTCCAGGTTCTCCTTACTGCTCATTGGCCGGCTCCTCCGGCGGCGGTCCGCCGATCAGGTTGATCTTGTCCTGCTCTGACACCCGCAAGACAAAGCTGTTGCCGGCGGCCTTCTTGGCCAGCCAGTCGGCCGGCGTGTAGATCGTCGGGTTGATGCTGCGGCCAAGACGCTCTTCCACGGGCAACAAGCGCTCCACCAAGTCGCCGTAGCCGAGATTCTCGCCGATCAGCATCAGGTCGATATCGCTGCCGGCATGATCCGAGCCCTTGGCGATGGAGCCATAGACAAAAGCCCACACCAGATGATCCGCCAGGGGCGCCAGGGTGGCCTGCAGTTGCTCGCCGATGCCGAAAGTCTTGCGCACGATGCCCAGCAGCTCCCCATAAATTGGGCATTCCGGGTTGGCCTGGTAGTGGGTCTGGTTGCCCTGGCGGTTCAGGGTCAGTATGCCGGCTCGATGCAGCCGGTCCAGCTCGCGCATCAGGCTGCCTTTACCGACCTTTGCCCAGCGGGCAATCTCATTGGCGTAGAAACTCTGGTCCGGCTTGCCATACAGCAGGCCCAGCACCTTCTGCTGGGTTGCAGTAAACAGGGCGTCGCTGAGCGGCAGGGTCTGCATGATGTTATCGATAAGTCCCATAAAGGGAATGATAAGTCCCTTTATGGGACTTATCAAGGGGTCTGGCCATCACAGCGTCTTGATTTCGGTGGCGGGCGAGAGCAGCTTGAAGACCTGCTCGACGTTGATTTTCACGCTGTCGCTGATGAAGCCGGAATCGCGAAATACCACGCGCAGCGGCTTGTGCGCAGCGAGCTGCTTGACGAAGTCCTCGGCTATGCCGGTCTCAAAGCAGGCGGCCAAGGCGTTGCCGTCGACGAAGAACACCGTCTTGCCGGCGATGCTTTGCTGGCTGATCGGCAAGGCCAGATCGACGCCCCAGTCGAGCAGCACCTGGAACAGCAGATCTTCGGCACTGCGGTCGGCGCGGATGTTGTCGACCAGACCGGGGAGCGCTTCCTGCGTGACGGCATCCGGGGTGTAGTAGACCTCCTTCATGTTGGAGCTGTCGATTTTCAGGACGCGGAAGCCGATGTCGAGGTTGGCGATGTCAGGTTTGCCGGCGTTGTCTTGCTTGATTTTTTTACCGGCGCGGCGGATGCGCTCTTTGCTTAACTCTGAAATTGAAGTCACGCCCTTCTTGAATGGATCTGACTTTTCGTTACAGCGTTCTGGAATCTGAACCAAAATAAAACGACGTGAGACACCATCCTTGGCTCCTAAGTCCATTACAGCATGCGCGCTGGAAGCAGATCCAGCAAAAAAATCAAGATATATATCGCCCTGATTCTTGAGTAACAACGGAATGAACCGCTGAAGGAATTTGACTGGTTTCGGATTCTCAAAAGCAGTTCGGTACTCTGGGAAAAGCTCACGTACATCGTAGGCACCCGATCGCCCGTCGATCTCAATCACGCTAGAGAGCTTCTCTTGGTACTCGTGTGCATATGCCTTGAGCTCAATAAGTTTCGTATGGTCATCGCCAAAGATAATTCTGCCATCGGCGAGTAACTGATCCATCGTTTCTTTGGGAAAGCGATACCCCATCAGAGGTTCGGTACAAGGCAACCCCGACCGCGGATGTAGAACATCGTATCTGTACCCCTCCTTTCCGGGGTTGTGAACGCCACGAATTCCCGCGTAAATACCTCCGCGGTCAATGAACTTATAGCCATCCATAGGCCACAACTGAGACTTGTGTTCTTTGAACCATTCACTGTACTTGGCCTGCAGCACTGCTTCATCATCGGACTGATCGATAGGCCACGTCGTTGGCCTGGGCGTTGAGGACGTTGTCGTCGCCGGTGGCGGTGACGTCGGCGATCATCATGCGGTTTTCGACGCGCTCCTTGAGCCTGATGTATTCGTCGAGGCTGATGTCGGGCCAGTAGTTGACCAACTGGATGCTGGCGTTTTGCGAGCCGATGCGGTCCACGCGGCCGAAGCGCTGGATGATGCCTTTGAGGTCTTCACCCAGCAAGCTGTTGATGTTGTCGATCAGGCGCATTTGTCATTTTGGGAGCCAATTGCGACGATTATCGCGGATTTAACCTGATGAAGGGTGCATCTTGCAGCATGCCCCTGTCTCGTCAGCATCCTTTTCTGGCTGCTTCCAGCATTCCAGAAAATTCGGTGCTGGCAGGACGGCACTATTGCAGTGAAACGCTGAATACCTTGTCTTGTTCCTCGATGGCGGCCACCGTCACTTGCGTGCGGCTATCGAGGTCGAGCGCGAACAGGGCGCGCGCCAGCGGGTTGATAAAACACGATTCCAGCGTGTTGCCAATGCCGCGTCCGCCATTGGAGAGGTCACGGGTGCACAGGTCGAGCAGCTGCGCGCGGATGCCTGCGGGAATCACCAGTTCGATCTTGTGCTCATCGGCAAGGCGGCGTGTGACGTTTTTCAGCATGCCGGCAAGGATCAGCGCGGCGATGTCGGGGGTGATGAAGTTGAAGACGACGATGTTGTCGCCGATGCGGTTCAAGATCTCCGGGCGGCCGAGGCGGTATTTGAAGTGGTCGGCGATGGCCTCGCGCACGCGCGTTTCCACGACTTCATAGGTATCGCCGGGCTTGACGTTCTGCACGCGCTGGCCGTGGCCATCGTCGATGAAGATGCCGAGGTTGGAGGTAAAGATCAGGATGGCTTCAGAAAAGTAGGCGGTGTCGCCGCGCCCGTCGGTGAGGCGGCCGTCTTCGAGAATCTGCAGGAACTTGTCGAGGATGCGCGGGTGAGCCTTCTCGATCTCGTCGAAAAGGATCACCGAGAACGGTCGCTCGCGTACCGCGTCGGTGAGTTCGCCGCCGGCGTCATAGCCGATGTAGCCGGGCGGGGCGCCGAGCAGCCGTGCACCGGTGTGCTCGTCGGCAAATTCGCTCATGTCGAAACGGATGTAGGCGCGCTCGTCGCCAAAAATGAGCTGCGTCAGCGTCTTGGCCAGCTCGGTCTTGCCGACACCGGTGGGGCCGGCGAAGAACAGCACGCCGCGGGGGCGTCCAGAGCCTGCGCGCGCTTGAGCTCCTGTGAGCCCCATCACTGAGCGCATGAGGATGTCGATGGTCTTGGTGGCGGCCTGGTGCTGGCCCTTGACGCGCTCCTCGAGGGCAGCGCGCGCGCCGCGAATCTTGTCCTTCAGGTAATCCTTGCGCCAGGGGTTGTCCGTGGCGCCAACCTTGTAGCTACGCACCGCATCCTCGACGCCGCCGATGCCGATACCCTGCTTCACGGCGAGCTGGGTGATGTCGGCCAGCGCCGTCAGCGTCAGGCCGTCGGTGCTGTCGGCCAGTCGCCGCACCGCTTCGGCGCGTGCTGTGGCATCGGCCGCAGCATGGCCGGGAAACAGCGTGACAAGCTGCCGCGCCGCCGTCTCACGCGACTCGTAATCCGGCCGGCCGACGATCAGCGAGGCGATGCGCTCGGAATCGAACGCGAACCACGAGGGCAGATCCTGCGGACGGTTGACCAGCCACAAGACCGGGTTGAAGAGCGCGGGGTTGAAGAGCGGCGAGGCGGACGGTTGCGGTACGGGGACGGGGGCAGATTCGGCTGCGGCTACCGCTGGTGGCGTCGGCACGATGGGGCTGGCGGTAAGAGAGAGCTTTTCGGCAGCGACAAAGAAGCGGTGCTCTCCGCTATCCAGATGGTCGGGCGCGCGCGCCAGGCGCGAAGCGAAATCGAGCACCAGCGCACCGCGTGCCTCGCGACTCGCGCCGAGTTTGCGCATCAGCTGGATCAAGGATTCAAGACCCATCGGCATCAAGCCATCCTGCAGTTTCAACTCGTGGATCCGGGTGGCCAACTCGACGATTGCCGGCTCATGCGGATAGACGCGCACGCCATCCGCCGGGTCATACACCAGCAGGTAGCGGTAGCCCTGGCGCCGCAGCGTGTCCCACAGGCCACGCAGCAGCGGCACGAGGAACCAGCCATGCTGCGTGGCCGGGGTCAGCAGGCTGTCGCGGATGTTGCCGGAGATGATGAATTGCGAACGGATCGGCAGCAGCCGTTCCAGGTCTTTCAGCCAGCGCGGGGTGAGATCGGGGGCGGTGTCGGTCATCAAATGCTCCGTGCTTTAAGGGTCTCACGTTGGCGTTCTGCTTCGTCACGCCGCGCCGGCAGGCTGGATGCATCAACGACTTGTACCGGCGCTTCGCCGGCCTGCAACAGCCGGGTGACGTTGATCGGAATGCCGCGCGCCTGCAAAGTTTCGAACAGGCGCGGAAACTCGCTGCACCAGCGTTCCTCGGCGCGCAGGTCTTCATGGTGGCGATCTTCACTGGCCGTACCGGCACGCACGACGTTGAAATTCATCGCGTTACGCTGGGGATCGATGCGCAGGCGGATGAAATAGTCGCCCCATTCGGCACGCTGGAAATGGGCGATGCCGCCTTCGATGAACAGTGTTTCCTCGATCTCCTCGACGGCATAACCGAGGTCCTTCAGCGATTGTTCGAGCACTACGGCAGCGGCTTCCTCCAATTGTTGCCGTGCCGCCAGCGCCGACTTTTCACGTGCCGCCACAGCGCGCGCTGCGTTGTGGGTTTGCACCTGGTAGCGCAGTTCGGTTGCCAGCGCCGCCGCGCGTTCTGCTGTCGGTGCCGCCGCGATTTGTTGTGCCAGTGTATCGAGGGCGGCGGGCAGCGGCGCATCCGTATCGAGTTCAAGGCGGTCAAGTACGCGTTCGATGAGTTGCTGGCGGGCGGCGGCGACGTCTGCGCTGGTACCCGCCAGCCGTGCACGGGCGAGAAAAGTGCCGAGCTGTTCCTGTGCCGACACGCCGGCGGCCAGCAGTGACTGCAGCGTGGCGGCGAAATCGCCGTCTTGTGTCTTTGCCAGCAGGGCGAGCGCGGCTTCCCGCTGGCGGGTCAGCGTAGCCAGGGCGGCATTTTCAGCTTCTTCGCGCTGTCTCTTTTCGATGCCGGCTTGCTGCGCCGCACGCATCCGCTGACGTTCCTCGCGGCGCTGGCTGCGGGTGGCGGCAGCTTGTTGTTCTGCGGCGGAAATACCTGCGGCAATTTCGGCAGCGCCTTGCAGGATTGCTTGCGCGGAAATGAGAACGGCGGCTTCAATGCCGAAGGATGCTGCCATCGGACCGCTCATGCGCGTGCCTCCCGGAGGTTGGTATTTTGCCGGATTCTACGCTGCGAGTCTGGCGTCCGGACGCGGTTAGAATCGGTGTCATGACCCTGACTGAACTGCGCTATATCGTTGCCCTCGCCCGCGAAAAACATTTCGGCCGCGCGGCGGAAAAATGTCATGTCGCCCAGCCGACGCTCTCGGTGGCGGTGAAAAAGCTCGAGGATGAGCTCGGTGTAATTTTGTTCGAGCGCGGCCAGAGCGAGGTCAGCCTGACGCCCGCCGGCGAACCCATCGTGCGCCAGGCCGAGCGTGTGCTGGCCGAGGCCGCGCGCGTCAAGGAACTTGCCGATACGTCAGGCGACCCCTTGGCCGGCCCTCTGCGGCTCGGCGCGATCTACACCATCGGCCCTTACCTGCTGCCGCGCCTCGTGCCGCTCATCAAGGAACGTGCGCCGAAGATGCCGCTGATGATCCAGGAAAGCTTTACGACGCAGTTGCTCGAGGCGCTAAAGAGTGGCGAACTCGATGTTGCTGTGTTGGCGCTGCCCGTACAGGAACCCGGGCTGGTGGCGCAGCCCGTTTATGACGAGGCGTTTCGCGCGCTGGTGCCGGCGGGCCATGCCTGGGCGCAGCAGCAGACGGTCGATGCCGCGCGCCTGCTCGACGAGCCGCTGCTGATGTTGGGGCGCGGCAACTGTTTCCGCGATCAGGTGCTCGATTTGTGCACGCGCGCCGGTGCCGGCGGCCCGCAGGTGCTGGAAGGCTCGTCGCTCGAAACCATCCGGCTGATGGTTGCCTCCGGCGTTGGCATTACGGTGATGCCAGCGTCGGCCGTCGACACCTTGGCGCCGGACGATCCGTTGCTACGCGTGAAACTTTTTGACGAACCGACGCCGGTACGCCGCGTCGGACTGGTCTGGCGCGCCAGCTTTCCGCGTCACCAGGCCATTGACCTGGTGCGCCGTGCGTTGCTCGATTGCCAGTTGCCGGGTACCCAGCCCGTCAAATAGCCGTCGGCTATCGTTCGCATAGCGATAATTCGTTGGAGTAATAGGCTCCTTGCGCGGACAATGATTCTATCGACCTCGCAACATCACCGAAGGAGAGCAATATGAAAAAGAAAGCCACCCGTATCGACATCGGCATTTCCGACACCGACCGCGCCAGGATTGCCAAGGGCCTGTCTCACCTGCTTGCAGACAGCTACACGCTCTACCTGATGACGCACAACTTCCACTGGAATGTCACCGGCCCGATGTTCAATACCCTGCACCTGATGTTCATGGGGCAATACACCGAGCAATGGAACGCGCTCGACATCATCGCCGAACGCATTCGCGCACTCGGCCATCCCGCCCCCGGCACCTACAAGGAATTCGTCAAACTCGCCTCGATCAAGGAAGTGGACGGCGTGCCCAAGGCCACCGAGATGATCCGTCTGCTGGTCGACGCGCAGGAAGCGACGGCGCGTACTGCGCGTGAACTCTTCCCGCTGGTGGACAAGGCCAACGATCAGCCGACCGCCGATGTTCTGACGCAGCGGCTGGATGTTCACGAGAAAACCGCGTGGATGCTGCGCAGCCTTCTCGAAGAGTGATCCGGCAGAAAATGCGCGGGCAGTAATCAGCCCGCGCGAGCGCTCCGGCCACTTGATTGCGTCGCATGATGTGGCGTATGGCGCGCGGGTTTGCGGCTTTGCCAGGGCTTGTCCTGGCTAGCGCCATTGCCTGCACTGCCCGACTTGCTGAAGCTGCCTTTACCGCCAAATTTTCCGCCCGGCTTGCCGGCGGGGCGTGCCGGTTTGCCTGTGCCCGGCTTGAAGCGGGCTTCCATGCCGGTCACGGTTGAAACATTCACCTTGTGACCGATGAAACGCTCGATCTTCTGCAGCGCCAGCACGTCGTTGCGGTTGACGAAGGAGATCGCGGTGCCGCTGGCGCCGGCGCGGCCGGTACGGCCGATGCGGTGCACATAATCCTCGGCGAACTTGGGCAGGTCGAAGTTGAAGACGTGGGTGATCGCCGGCACATCGAGGCCGCGCGCGGCGACATCGGTGGCGACGAGGATGCGCGCCTGGCCGCGGCGCATCACATTCATCATGCGCGTGCGATGTTTTTGCGGCAGGTCGCCGTGCAGCGCGACGGTTGAATGGCCATCGGCTTCCAGCGAGGCGGCGAGTTCTTCGGCGGCAACTTTGGTAGAAGTGAACACCAGCGCTTGGTTGATGCCGACGTCGGCCAGCCAGTGATCGAGCAGGCGGCGCTTGTGGCCGATGTCGTCGACGTAGAAAACGTGCTGGTCGATCTGCAAACGATCTGCTACCGGCTTGGCCACGGCGATGGTTTGCGGGTCGTTCTGCAACTGACGTGACATGCGCTGTACGTCGTCCGACAGCGTGGCGGTAAAGCACACGGTCTGGCGTTCCTTTGGCAGCTTCTTGGCGATGGCCATGACATCATCGGCGAAACCCATGTCGAGCATGCGATCGGCTTCGTCGAGCACCAGCACTTCCAGGTTGGAGAGGACGATGCGTCCGCTATTGATCTGGTCCATCAGCCGACCGGGCGTGGCGACAAGGATGTCATAGGAACCAGCGAGCGCCTTGTTCTGGGTGATGTACGACTCGCCACCGGTGATGCAGACGGTGCGGCAGCGCGGCAGCGCGCGGCCGAAATCGACGGCGGCCTTGCCGACCTGCTGCGCCAGTTCACGCGTCGGCGTCAGTACGAGGACGCGCGGGCCGACCATGCGCAGGGGGCTGTTACCGATCATCCGCTGCATGGCGGGCAGCAGGAAGGCGGCGGTCTTGCCGGTGCCGGTGGGGGCGGTGGCGATCAGGTCGCGGCGACCAAGCAGGATCGGAATGGCCTGCGTCTGGACGGGCGTGGGTTCGGTAATGCCGAGGGCGGCAAGCGTGGGAGAAAAGGCCGGGTCGAGGCCAAGTGCGGTGAACTGTGTCATCTGATTTCCTGTAGGCAAATAAAAAGCGCCTCGGCCAAATACAACGGACGAGCAAGTTGGGTCTATCAACATCGACGCCAACCTGAAGTGCCAGACAGGAAATACTCTGAAAAGCGGGGGGCCAGAAATCGATGACAGCCGGTGCAACAACCACCGGCAACCGAAGCGGGGCGCGACTGTCTCACATAAGCCATACCGAAGTCAAACATTGCCGGCATAATTCAACTAAATGGCCGGCAAAATTCGCTGGATGTGTGTAGTCTAGCCAACTTCAGTGAATTGTTTTCAGGGTGTGAGACGGTGCAACGCCATAAAGTTATCGGTTGCGTGGAAGAATGAATGCCAAGGCAGGATATGCAGGAGAAGTCGCAAGCAAGGTAGGGCCTGGTGCGGCCAAACCGCAGCGCGGATGGGGCCGTACACATCTATGGTGTCGACAACGAGGGGCTTCGTGCGTTACTGGTTGATGAAGAGCGAGCCCTCCGTCGTCGGTATCGACGACGTGTTGGCGATGCCGGACCAGACGGTCGATTGGTGGGGTGTGCGCAATTATCAGGCACGTAATTTCATGCGCGACCAGATGAAGGTCGGCGATGGCGTGTTCTTTTACCATTCTTCCTGCCCGCAACCCGGTATCGCCGGGTTGGCTGAAGTGGCACAACTGGCTTATCCCGACCGGATGCAGTTCGATCCGGACAGCCCGTATTTCGACCCGAAGTCGACACCCGAAAATCCGCGCTGGGTGAACGTCGATTTGCGTATCGTCAAAAAGACGCGCCTGATCGGACTCGACGAGTTGCGCGCGCATCCGGAGCTTGCCAACATGCGAGTCCTGCAGCGCGGCAACCGGCTTTCGATCACGCCGGTCGATCCGGCGGAGTGGGATTTCATCCTGCGGCATCTCGTGCAGTGACCGCCTGGTTGCTCGGCTATCTGGCGCTCGGCGCCGTGGCGGGCTTTTTTGCCGGCCTGCTCGGGGTTGGTGGCGGTGCGATCATGGTGCCGGTGCTGGCGTTGATGTTTGCGGCGCAGGGTTTCCCTGGCGTCCATTTGATGCATCTGGCGCTGGGTACCTCGATGGCGGCCATCGTCTTCACCTCGATTGCCAGCTTGCGCGCACATCACCGGCATGGCGCGGTGCAATGGCCGATCGTCAAGGCCATTGCACCGGGCATTCTGCTCGGCACCTTTGCGGGCGCACAGTTGGCGAGCCTGATCCCGACGCGGCCGCTGGCGATATTCTTCACCGTCTTCATGTGCTACGTAGCTTTCCAGATGCTGGCGAACATCAAGCCCAAGCCGTCGCGGCAGCTACCCGGGCCGCTGGGCATGGCGGTCGTGGGAAGCGGCATCGGCGCTCTCTCGGCGCTTGTTGCCATCGGTGGTGGTTCGCTGTCCGTCCCTTTCATGACTTGGTGCAATGTCAAGATGCATCACGCCATCGGCACGTCGGCGGCGATCGGTTTGCCGATCGCCGTGGCTGGCACGGCAGGTTATCTGATGGGCGGGGCGGATGCGACAGGATTGCCGACCGGCAGCTTCGGCTACATTTATCTGCCTGCGCTTGCTGCCGCAGTGGCGGTGAGCATGCTTACCGCGCCGCTGGGTGCGCAAGCCGCGCACCGGCTTCCCGTGGCAACGCTGAAGAAGGTTTTCGCGGGGGTTATCCTGCTGTTGCTGGCGAAAATGGTGCACAGTCTGTTTTGAAGGCCGCCACCATGATGCAGCGACGGGCTTAACCGCTCGTCTGCATCAGGAGGTTTTCTTGGCTAGTGGCTTTTTCTTTGCCGTCCCGCCAGCGCTGACTTTTGCGGCCTTGACAGGTTTTGCGGCTTTGACTGGCTTTGCCACTTTGACTGGCTTCGCCACGGCGACCGGTTTCGTGTCGGCTTTTGCTGACGCCTTGACCGTTGCTTTCGCTGCCTTCGGCGCACGCTGCTCGAACTCGAAACCAACCTTGCCATCGGCACCGCGCACCAGGTAAGCGGAAAACTTTTTGCGTGTGCGATTCGAAACGAAGCCCTTGAGCAGGCTGGTCTTGCCGGTTTCCAGGAGCTTCTGCATTTCGGCGTGCGACATTTCCTGTTGCAGGATTACCTTGCCGGAGCGGAAGTCGCAACTCTTGTTCGGGCCGGTAGATTTTTCGCAGACATAGGCCATCGGCTGTTCGAAAACGCGTGAGCCGCATTTCGGGCAGGCGCCGAGCACCTCCTGACCGCTGAAGTCGACCTCTTCGCCACCTTCATCTTCATTGCCGAAGTCGAAGCTGGGGGCATGTTCGTCATTGAGCTTGATGACGGCTGCAAAGGCGCGCCCCATCTTGCTGCGGAACCCCTGCAAAGGACCGATCTGCCGCTCGCGCAGCAACTGCTCCATTTCCTCGGGTTCCCACTGGCGGCTGGCGACGACCTTCCATAGCTTGTAGTCGCATTGGTCGCACTTGAAGTGGCGGTAGGTTTCGTGAATTGTGCCGCCGCATTTCGGGCAAGCTGTCTTCAGCGTACCGAAATCGGCATCGGCAAATTCGCCGGTCTTGATGCGCTCGACCATCTCTTGCGTCTGCCCGGTGATGTGCGCCATGAATTCCTCGCGCTTGAGGCGTCCATGCTCCATCTCCTTGAGCTTCCATTCCCACAGGCCGGTGAGCTCGGGTGAGCGGATTTCATCGACCTTGAGTTGTTCCAGAGCAAATAGCAAGTTGAAAGCTTTTGCGGTCGGCTGCAGTTCGCGACCATTGCGATGCAGGTATTCCTCGGCGATCAGACCTTCGATGGTGGCCGCACGCGTCGCCGGCGTACCGAGACCACGCTCGGCCATCGCTTCGCGCAACTCGTCGTCTTCGATGAGCTTGCCGGCGCCTTCCATGGCCGACAGCAGCGTCGCTTCGTTGAAGCGCGGTGGCGGCTTGGTGGTGTTGGCCTTGACTTCGACATCGTTGGCCCAGACGCGCTCGTTCTTTTGCAGCAGCGGCAGGTTGGGGTTTTCCTCGTCGGCTCCAACGGCTTCCTTGCCATAGACAGCCAGCCAGCCAGGGGTAACCAACACCTTGCCCTCGGTTTTGAAGGGTTCGCTTTCGACGCGCGTGATACGTGTGGTAATCAGGTATTCGGCTGCCGGGTAGAAGATGGCGATAAAGCGCCGCACCACCAGGTCGTAAAGCTTTTGCTCAGGTTCCGAAAGGCTCTTTGGCAGCGTACCGGTGGGGATGATGGCGAAGTGGTCCGACACCTTGGCATTGTTGAAGATGCGCTTGTTCGGATGCACCCAGCCGTTGTCCAGCACGGTGGTGGCATGCTTGCCAAAAGTACTTTCGCCGAGCGAACGCAGCGTGTCCTTGACCTGGCCGACGTAATCCTCCGGCAGGCAGCGCGAATCGGTACGCGGATAGGTCAGTACCTTATGGCGCTCGTACAGGGCTTGAGCAATCCCCAGTGTGTTCTTCGCCGAAAAGCCGAAGCGACCGTTAGCCTCGCGCTGCAGGCTGGTGAGGTCATAGAGCATCGGGCAGGCTTCGGTCTTGGGCTTGGCCTCTTCGGTAACGATGCCGTGTTTGCCCAAGCAGTTTTGCCGCAGGGCATCGGCTTTGGCTTTTCCCCACAGACGTTCGGCCCTGGCGTGCCCATCCACCAACTCACCTTCCGGCTTCTTGAATTTCTCGTCGAACCAGCGGCCGCGATAGGTGCCGGCGACAGCCTGGAACTCGGCTTCGACCTCCCAGTAGTCGCGCGGTTCAAAGGCGCGGATCTTGCGCTCGCGCTCGACGAGGATGGCTAGCGTCGGCGTCTGCACACGACCGACGGTGGTCTTGTAGAAACCACCCTCCTGCGAATTGAAGGCCGTCATGGCGCGCGTGCCATTGATGCCGATCAGCCAGTCGGCCTCGGAACGGCAACGGGCAGCATCGGCCAGGGGCAGCATTTCCGCGTCCGAACGCAGGTGGGCAAAGCCATCCTTGATGGCCGTGGCGGTCATTGACTGCAGCCACAGACGACGAATCGGCTTGGCGGTTTTCTCGGTCAGCGCGTGCTGCACGACGTAACGGAAGATCAATTCGCCCTCGCGCCCCGCGTCGCAGGCATTAACCAGCCCGGTGACATCCTTGCGTTTCGCCAGACGCGTCAGCAGGCGCAGGCGGTCGGCAGTCTTGTCGATAGGGTTCAGCGTGAAGCGCGGCGGGATCACCGGCAGGTGGGTAAAGGTCCACTTGCCGCGCTTGACCTCATATTCCTCGGGGACGGCGAGTTCTAGCAGATGACCTACAGCGGAGGAGAGCACATAGTGCTCACTCTCGAAGTGGTCGCCTTCACGCGTAAAGCCGCCCAGCGCCTTGGCAATGTCCTGGGCGACGGAAGGTTTCTCGGCGATGATTAGTTGCTTGCTCATATTTGTCCGGTTCTGAGGGACGGCATCTTAAGCGGCAATCATGCCGGCTGGCAAGTTTGCCTTGTTTGGACTGCAGTTCAGTCCTCAGTTCAACCTTTGATAGCGCCCACCCGGCAACTGGGCGACGCGACCATCCAGTTCCAGCGGCAGGAGTTGCGCCAACAGGGATTCCGGCGCCAAGCCGCTGCGTGTTGCCAAGGTATCCAGATCGCAGGGATCGCGGCCGAGCGCGACCAGGACCGGGTCGCTTTCCGCTTCGGGTACCGAGGGCAAGGTGGCGGGATTGACGATATTTTCCCAGCGCAACTCTTCAAGAATATCCTGAGCTGATTCGACGAGCTTGGCACCCTGCTTGATGAGCGCGTGGCAACCTTTTGACTGCGGCGAGTGGATCGAGCCGGGAATCGCGAAGACATCGCGCCCGATTTCAGCGGCAAGGCGGGCCGTGATCAGTGAGCCGCTCTGGCGCGCCGCTTCGACGACGAGACAACCCCGCGTCAGGCCGGCAATGAGGCGATTGCGGCGCGGGAAATTATTGGCGATGGGCGGCGTGCCGAGTGAAAATTCGCTAACCACCACGCCGCGCGCAGCGATATCGCGTGCCAGTGCCTCATTGCTGGCCGGATAGATGCGGTCAATGCCGGTGCCGATGACGGCAATGGTTGACGCCGTCTCTTGAAGAGCGCCACGATGTGCGGCGGCATCGATACCGGCTGCCAGGCCGCTGACGATGGTCAAGCCGGCCCGTGCAAGGGTTGCCGCAAAGCTTTCGGCGTTCATTTCACCCTGCTTCGTCCCGTTGCGGCTGCCGACAATGGCAAAGGCCGGCCGGTTCAGTAGGGTAATACAACCCTTGGCATACAACAGCACCGGTGGGTCGGCGGCGGTCAGCAGCGCCTGCGGGTAGGCCGCATCGGCCAGGGTCAGGAGATGGTTGCCGGGTTGTGCTGCCCAGGCGCGGGCGCTGTCGATTTCGGCGGCGCAGTCATGGGTCAGTAAACGCTCGACCAAGCCACCACCCAGCACACCACGCAGTGCACTAGGCGGGGCCGCAAACACCTCGGAAGGGCCACCAAACGCTTTGAGCAGCTGGCGCTGCCCCTCGCCACCGACGCCGGGCACCAGGGTCAGTCGCAACCAGCTGGCCTGTTCGGCGCTCATTGACACCGCAGCGACGTCGAACGGCGGTCAGTAACTACGGTTTCTGTACGCGATCACCCTCGAAGACCGACCGGTTGGTGGTGGTCACCAAGGCATACGACACCTTGTCAAAGACGCGGAAAATGAACACCAGACCATAGCGTTCGTCCGGCAGGGTGTGCGTGAGCAGCTTGTCATCCTCGAAACGGTTGGTCACGGTGGCGCCGGTACGATACAGCGCCAGCACATGGCCGACTTCCAGGCCATCGCGCTTGCCGCGAGAAATCGAGACGATCGAAGTTGCTCCACCTTCGCCGACACCGTTGTAGAGGCCTATCACACGACCCTTGATTTCCTCTGTCGGCGCATGCGGCACATAGCTCAACAACATGGCTCTGGATGCGGGGACAAGATAGTCTCCACGGCCGATTTCCTGTTTGACGCTGGTCAGCACCATGGGCAGAACATCTGCCAACGGGCCGTTTGTCTGCGCGTTGCCGAGATAGACCGCCTCGATGCCGAGCACTTCGTTGTTATCCGGATCCACCAGCGGCTTGCCGGGGCGGAAGACCTGCCATTGCTTGAAGGCAGGATCGGCATTCGGTGTGGCGAAAATTGCATCGCCGGTACCGGTAAACACGCGGTCTTCCTGAGTGCCAACGATGCGTGGCACGTTGTCGAATTCCCCGGTTTCGATCACCAGTGGTTGCGAGAGGAAAGGTTCGATCGCCTTGGATGGAATGGCGGGGATTTCCTTAGGTGGCACTTCGACGCGCACCTCGGGGCCGAGCTTGATCACATTGCCGAGTCGCAGGCGCGGATTGCCGCCGCTGAGGTCGAGAACCAAAACCTGGCCGGGGTAAATGAGGTGCGGATTCTTCACCTCATCCTTGTTCATGTTCCACAATTCAGGCCAGCGGAACGGATCCTTGAGAAACTTGGAAGAAATGCCCCATAGAGTGTCCCCGCGCACCACGACGTGGCGCTCAGGCGCATCGGGCGCAAGCTCAAGTGGCTTCTTGGGAGCGCCTTGCGCAAATGCAGCGGCAGTTGAAAAACACAAAAACAGCGCGAATATAATGCTACGCATAGATTTGACCTCCAAGCTATTGGCGGATTCTGCCCCCAAATTCCGCAAGCATCAACCACTTAAAGACAACTTTCATGGCCCTATTACCTATTTTGCACTATCCAGACCCACGTCTGCACACCCGCGCCAAGCCGGTGGCAATCGTGGATAAAGGTATTCGCAAGCTCGCCGCCGACATGGCCGAGACCATGTATGCCGCGCCGGGTATTGGTTTGGCCGCTACGCAGGTCAATGTACACCAGCGTCTGCTGGTGCTGGATATTTCCGAAGACAAGTCGCAGCTGCAGGTTTTCATCAACCCGGAAATTCTGTCGCAGGAGGGGGCATGCGAAGGCGAGGAAGGCTGCCTCTCGGTGCCCGGCATTTATGAAACGGTAAAGCGCAGCGAGCGCGTCAAGGTGCGCGCCCTCAATCTCGACGGCCAACCGTTTGAGGTTGAGGCCGACGGCCTGCTGGCGGTTTGCCTGCAGCATGAAATAGATCATCTCGACGGCAAAGTCTTCATCGAATACCTCTCGCGCCTGAAACTTTCCCGTATCAAGGCCAAGCTTACAAAACACGCCAGGATTACGGTGTGATGACTTTTGTATGAAAATTGCCTTCGCGGGTACGCCGGAATTCGCTGCCGTCGCTTTGCGGGCCTTGCTTGCCGCCGGCTTCGAAATTCCCCTCGTGCTGAGCCAGCCCGATCGCCCTGCCGGACGCGGGCAAAAACTCGTCTCCAGCCCGGTCAAGCAAGTCGCGCTGGCTCACGGTATTCTTGTGCAGCAACCGGAGCGGCTGAAAGACCCTGCCACCCATGTACCGCTGATCGAAGCCGCGCCCGACTTATTGGTGGTAGCGGCCTACGGCCTGATTCTCCCCCAGGCAGTGCTCGATATTCCGCAGCGCGGCTGCCTCAACATCCATGCTTCGTTGTTGCCGCGCTGGCGCGGTGCCGCGCCGATCCAGCGCTGCATCGAGGCTGGTGATGCGGAAACCGGCGTGACCATCATGCAGATGGAAGCCGGCCTCGACACTGGTCCGATGCTGTTGGCTGGCAACCTTAAAATTGGCGCTGGCGAGACGGCGGCAACATTGCACGACAAGCTTGCCATGCTCGGCGGGCGGCTGATCGTCGACAGCTTGCGGCGCTTTGAGGTGTTGGCACCGAAAGCGCAGCCGGAGGCCGGCGTGACCTATGCCAGCAAGATCGACAAGGCTGAAGCCAGCATCAACTGGCGTCAGCCGGCACACGAAATCGAGCGCCGCATCCGTGCCTTCGATCCCTTCCCCGGCAGCACCGCCCGACTGGACGATGCGACGATCAAGATCTGGCATGCGAAAACCGTGTCCGGTAGCGGGCAGCCGGGCGAGATCCTCTCCGCCGTTCCGGAAGGCATTACGGTGGCTTGCGGAGAGGGTGCGCTCAGGCTTGTCGAACTGCAAAAGCCGGGCGGCCGCCGTCTCGCCAGCGCCGACTTTCTGCACGGTTTTTCGCTTGCGGCCGGCCAGCACTTCTCGTAGACAGCGGCTGGATCCGTCAAGGTAGACTGGGAAGATGAAACAATCTTCCCCACGTTCTCCGGCAATGGTCGATACGCTCGGCGCAGCGACACAAGCCATTGCCGCCGTCATGGCTGGCAAAACTCCCGAGGCAGTGTTCGCTCAAATTGCGGCAGATGTGAGGCCGGGCGCGCAGGATCTGGCATTCACGACCCTGCGCGACTTCGGTCGCGGCGACTTCCTGCTCGGCCAACTGCTCGAAAAACCCCTCAAGGACCAGAGTGTCCACGCCCTGCTGCTGGTCGCTCTGGCGCGCCTGGAGCGGCGGCCGGCGGATGCCCACACCATTGTCGATCAGGCCGTCAAGGCGGCGGCCGGCATGGCGGGCGGCAATTTCAAGGGGCTGGTGAATGCCGTGCTGCGCAACTTCCTGCGCCGGCAGATTGAATTTCTTGCCGCAGCCGACGCCGATATGATGGCGCGCTGGCGGCATCCGGCCTGGTGGCTGAGAAATTTGCGTACGGTCTATCCGGCCCAGTGGAAAGACATCGCCGCAGCCGGCAACAGTCACCCGCCGATGTGTCTGCGCATCAATCGGCGCCGTACCGTGAGCGCCGACTATTGCGAAACGCTTGCTGCAGCGGGCATCACCGCCCAACAGCTGGATGAAACAGCGCTGCTGCTGGAAAAGCCCATGCCGGTCGAGCGCCTGCCCGGTTTCCGTGAAGGTCAGGTTTCCGTGCAGGACTGGGGCGCACAACGGGCCGCTGTCTTGCTGGATGTGTGGGATGGCCAACGCGTGCTGGATGCCTGTGCCGCGCCCGGCGGTAAAACGGCGCATCTGCTGGAGTTGGCGGATCTCGAATTGACCGCGCTGGAACGGGATGCCACGCGCGCCCCCCGGATTGTCGAAAATCTCGAACGCCTGGGGCTGGCAGCGCGCGTCAAGGTCGGGGATGCCAGCCAGCCGGCCAGTTGGTGGGATGGCCGCCCCTTCGAGCGCATCCTCGCTGACGTACCTTGCTCGGCCTCCGGCGTGGTACGCCGTCATCCCGACATCAAATGGCTGCGCCGCGCCGGTGATGTGGCGGGATTCGCACGCACCCAGGCGGCAATTCTCGATGCTTTGTGGCCTCTGCTGGCGCCGGGTGGCAAAATGCTTTACTGCACATGCTCGGTATTTCCTCAGGAAAATAGCGAACAAGTGCGCGCCTTCGTGGCGCGTCACTCTGCCGCCCGCCGCCTGCCGACGGGTGGTGATGCTACTGAACTGCAACTTTTGCCTGCGGCGACACATGACGGCTTCTTTTACGCACTGCTGGAAAAAACGTCTTGAGCGTGCGCTTGTCGTACTGGGCTGTCTGTGTTGCCTGGGGGTAGCCTGGGCCGGCAACATCGAACCAAAAAGTGCGGCCCTCGTCGCAGATGAACAAGGGGAGGCGGTTACCGCCGAGTTTTCCATCGACTTGGGGCCACGTCTGGAAGACGCCGTACGGCGCAGCGTGCCCCTGCACTTTCGCTTCGAATTCGATTTGACGCGCAAGCGCCGCTACTGGATCGACGAACACGTTGCCGGCCATGTGGTCCGCTATCGCCTGAGTTATCAGGCGCTCACCCGTCAATATCGCTTGTCGCTGGGTGGTCTGCACCAGAATTTCGATACCCTCGAAGAGGCCTTGCGCACGCTCGGCCGCGTCGGCCGCCTGCATGTCATCGACAAGGCCGCGCTGCTCACGGGCGAAACCTATACCGCCGCCGTGCGCCTGTCGCTCGATCACGCCCAGTTGCCCAAGCCCCTGCAGGTCGATGCACTCGCCGATCAGGACTGGCGCATCGAAGCCATGACGCTGCGCTGGGACTTTGTGCCGGCCACCGAAAAATGATCATCGCACTGGCGGTGGTAGCCGGCCTGAGTGCCATGCTGGTTTTCATGCTGGCCTCGGCGAGCGCCGATACCGCCCTGTTTTCGCAGCACACGCCCCTGCTGATCGGCATGAATGCGCTGGCGGCGCTGGTGCTGCTGGGCCTGGTCGGCGCCCAGGTGCGACGGCTGTTTCGCGAATACCGTGCCGGCGTGTTTGGCACCCGGCTCAAATTACGACTCCTGCTGATGCTGGCGCTGATGGCGGTGTTGCCCGGTGCCTTGGTGTATGCCGTGTCGATGCAGTTTGCGGTTAAAAGCATCGACTCCTGGTTCGATGTGCGTGTCGAATCGGCGCTCGATGGCGGGCTCGACCTGGGGCGCGGCGTGCTCGATGCGATGCAGGACGATTTGCTGACCAAGGGGCGCAGCATGGCTTACGACCTGGCCGGCACGGCGACCATCGACCCCGTGCTGCTCAATCGCCTGCGCGAACAATCCAGCGTACCGGGCGTCGTGGTACTCAAGGCGAACGGGGAGGTGGTGGCCAATAGCAGTGACGGCATGCAGGGTTTGCTGCCCACCTTGCCGACGGCGGCGCAAATGCGTCAGGCCCGCCTGGGTACCGGTACCGCGCGCGTCGATGGCGATACCGTCAGCGGGTTAGTGGTGCGGGCGCTGGTGCCGGTCAGCGGTTATCGCCTCGCCAGCGAACCGCTGGTGCTGCAACTGGAACAAGCGGTGCCGCTTGCCATCACGCAAAGCGCCGGCCTCGTGGAGGCCGCCCAGCGCGATTATCAGGAATTGCAGCTGGGGCGTGCCGGCCTGAAACGCCTCTACACGCTGACGCTGACCTTTGCACTGCTGCTGGCGTTGTTTGCCGCCGTGGCGCTGGCTTTTTTCCTTGCCGCACGGCTTGCCAAGCCTCTGCTGATGCTGGTTGAAGGCACGCGCGCCGTGGCGGCGGGCGATCTCACGCCGCGCGCGACGCTGGAAACCGACGACGAGCTGGGTGTGCTGACGCGCTCGTTTAACGACATGACGTTGCAGCTCGACCAAGCCAAGCAGGAGCGCGAAGCCGCCCAGGCCTCGATGATCGCCGCTCAGCGCGCGGCGGCCTGGAGTGAAGTGGCGCGCCGGCTGGCACACGAGATCAAGAACCCGCTCACCCCCATCCAGCTTTCAGCCGAACGCCTGCAGATGAAACTGGCCGGCAAGCTCGATAGTGCCGACAGCGCCATGCTTGAGCGCGCCACGCGCACCATCGTCGATCAGGTCGAGGCGATGAAGAACATGGTCAATGATTTCCGCGACTACGCACGCCTGCCGCCCGCCGTGCCAGCCCCGCTCGATCTGAATTCTCTGGTTCTCGAGGTTCTGGAGCTTTATCAGGAGGGAACGGTCAAGGTGAACGCCACGCTCGATCCGCTGTTGCCGCAAATCCAGGCGGATGCAAACCAGCTCCGTCAGGTGCTGCACAACCTGATTAAGAATGCCGCCGAGGCCCTGATGGAAAAAGTCGGCGGTGGCGGGACGGCGCCAGCCGATACCTCCACCCTCTGCATTACCGTGACGACCCGGCTTTCCCGCCACGGGGTGCAGCTGGCGGTCAGCGACAACGGCCCGGGGTTCCCCGCGCAGATTCTGACTCACGCCTTCGAGCCGTATGTCACCACCAAGCCCAAGGGTACCGGGCTGGGGCTGGCCATCGTGCAGAAGATCATCGTCGATCATGGCGGCACGATTACCCTGATCAATCGGCCTGCGGAACAAGGGGGTGGAGCCGAAGTAAGCGTGCAATTACCCTTACATCAAAATTCCCGAGGCAACGACACAGCGGCATAATTGCGCTTATGTCACAAATCCTGGTCATCGACGACGAAGTCGGCATCCGCGAACTCCTCTCGGAAATTCTTACCGATGAGGGCCATGATGTCGCCACCGCCGAAAATGCCACCACGGCGCGCGCCTGGCGCGACACGCGCCGCCCCGATCTGGTCCTGCTCGACATCTGGATGCCCGACACGGACGGCGTCACTCTGCTCAAGGAATGGGCGGCCAGCGGCCAGCTCAACATGCCGGTGGTAATGATGTCCGGCCATGCCACGATCGAGACGGCTGTCGAAGCCACCAAGATCGGCGCGGTCGGCTTTCTCGAAAAGCCGATCGGCATGCAAAAGCTGCTTACCAGCGTCAAGCAGGCCCTCGAGCGGGGGCCGCGCCAGAGTGGTGCGCTGTCACTGGCTGCTTTTCCACGTTCCGCCCCCTTGAAGGATCTGCGCCGTCGCCTCGAACAAATTGCAGCCAAGAACCGCTGCCTGCTGCTGCGTGCGCCGGCGAGTTCCATTGCCGAACTGGCGGCGCGTACCCTGCAGCCAGCCGGCAAGACCTGGATCGACCTGAGCCATGATTCGACGCCGCTCACGCTCGAGATGCTCGCCGAAGCCAATGGCGGCGTGCTGTATTGCGGTGAACTTTCCCGCCTGACGCGCCTGCAGCAGAAAAACCTCGCTTTCGTGGTGGAGCGGCTGGAAAGAAACAACCTGCGCCTGGTGGTGGCCAGCACCCTGGATGCCGCCACGCTTGCCGCGCAAGGCTGGGAAGACGGCCTGCTGAAAACTCTGTTCGACGTGAGCATCGGCCTGCCCTCGCTGGCCGAATTGAAGGACGACGTTCCCGACCTCGCCACGCACATTCTCACCCTGCTGGTCGAAACCGGCGATGTGCCGAGGCGGCGCCTATCGGTCGCGGCGCAGAATGCCCTGCGCCAGCATCTCTGGCCCGAGGGCTGCGCCCAACTCAAGAGCACCGTCAAATCGCTGGCACTGGCGGCACTTGAAGAAGAAATCAGCGCCGAAGATGTGCAGCACCTGCTTTCCCCGGGTGCGACATCCTTGCCCGATGTGCCGCCCGGCCTGCTGCCCGAAATGTTGACCCTGCCGCTTCGGGAAGCACGCGAAATGTTCGAGCGGCTCTACTTCGAGCATCACCTCAAACTCGAGGGCGGCAGCATGACGCGACTGGCCGACAAGACCGGGCTGGAACGTACCCATCTTTATCGCAAGCTCAAGGATCTCGGTCTGCGCAACGCGCCCGTGAAAGAGGAAGAGTGAGAATCGTCATTCTCGGCGCCGGTCAAGTCGGCGCCTCGGTGGCTGAAGCGCTTTCTTCCGAAGCCAACGACATCACCATCGTCGATCAGGATAGCGGCAACCTTGCCGCGCTCGCCGACCGGCTTGATGTGCGCACGCTGACCGGCAATGCCGCCTACCCTTCCGTACTGCGCGAGGCCGGCCTGGAAGACGCCGACATGCTGGTGGCAGTGACGCAGTCTGACCAGACCAATCTGGTGGCCTGCAAAATCGCGCGTAGTCTGTTCCATGTGCCGACGCGCATTGCCCGGCTGCGCTCGCAGGATTTTCTCGATCCCGAATTGTTGTCGAATGACAACTTTGCCGTCGATTACGCAATCTGTCCCGAGCAGGACATCACCGAATACATCGTCAAGCTGATCGAATTTCCCGAGGCCTTGCAGGTTCTAGAGTTCGCCGGTGGTCTCGTTACCCTGGTCGGCGTGCGCGCCTATCCGGGCGGCTTGCTGGTCGGCAAACCGATCCGCGCCATGCGCGAACATCTGCCGCCCGCCGTGGATGCGCGCATCGCCGCCATCTTTCGCAATCTGCAGCCGCTTGACCCCGACGGCCATACCGTCATCGAGCCGGGCGATGAAGTTTTCGTGCTGGCCGCGACGCAGCACATCCGCCCGGTATTGCAGGAGCTGCGGCGCATGACCGAACCGGTACGCCGGGTGATGATCGCCGGCGGCGGCAACATCGGCATGCGGGTTGCCCAAATGCTCGGCAAGCAATATGAGGTCAAGCTCGTCGAGCGTGATCGGCAGCGTGCCGAAACCGTCGCCGCCAGGCTGCCGGATACCCTGGTGCTGCTCGGCGAGGCCACCGATGAAAACCTGCTGACGCAGGAAAACATCGACGAAACCGACATGTTTCTCGCGTTGACCAACGACGATGAAGACAACATCATGGCCGCCCTGTTGGCCAAACGCTTCGGCTGCAAGCGGGTGCTGGCGCTGATCAATCGCCGCGCTTACGCTGACATGGTGCAGGGCAGCCAGATCGACATCGGCCTGTCGCCGGCCCAGGTGTCGATCGGCAGCCTGCTTACTCATGTGCGGCGCGGCGATGTCGCTAGGGTGCACAGCCTGCGCCGTGGCGCCGCCGAAGCGCTGGAGATCGTCGCCCATGGTGACAAGACAACGTCCAAGGTGGTCGGCCGGCGCATCGGTGAGTTGCCCGTCATCAAGGGCGCGCACATCGGCGCCATCGTGCGGCGCGGCAGTGAGTCGGAAGTGGTCGTGAAAGAGGGCTTTCTCGTCGATGAATGGGTCGATCACGTCATCATTCCGCATCACGACACGGTCATCGAACCCGACGACCACGTCATCGTCTTCTGTATGCGCAAGCCACAGGTTGCCGAAGTCGAACGCCTGTTCCAGGTTTCCGTCGGCTTTCTCTGACCACTCATTGCCGTGAAGCGTTTCTACCCAGTCATCCGCGTGTTCGGTGTCTTGCTGATGAGCTTTGCCCTCACCATGCTCGTACCGCTACTGGTGTCCTGGTATTTGCAGGACGGGGCTGCCTCGGCTTACGATGAAGCCTTCCTGCTCACCTTTGCAACCGGACTCGGTCTCTGGTGGGCGTCGCGTCATGAAGCGCATGACCTGAAAATCCGCGACGGGTTTCTCATGGTGGTGCTGGTCTGGACAGTCTTGCCCGCTTATGCTGGCCTGCCGCTAGTACTGCACCTGAATATCTCCTTTACAGATGCCTATTTCGAAGCCGTCTCCGGCCTGACAACCACTGGGTCGACGGTGCTATCTGGTCTCGACAAGCTGCCGATGTCGATCAATCTCTGGCGCGGCATGATGGTCTGGCTGGGCGGCATGGGGCTGATCGTGCTGGCCGTCGCCGTGCTGCCGCTGCTGGGTATTGGCGGCCGGCAAATGTTCAAGGCCGAGGCCCCCGGGCCGATGAAGGACTCGCAACTGACGCCACGCATGACGCAGACGGCCAAAGGTCTCTGGGCCGTCTATGCCAGCGTGACGGTCGCCTGCGTGCTTAGTCTGAAGTGGGCGGGCATGGACTGGTTCGATGCCGTGATGCATTCATTCAGCACCATGGGTCTCGGCGGTTTCTCCAGTCACGACGCGAGCTTCGGCTACTGGGACTCCCCGACCATTGAGGGCGTAACCACCCTCTTCATGCTGCTCGCGGGCATGAACTTCGCCACACATTTCCTTGCCATCCACGGCCGTTCGTTGAGGCCCTACGTCCACGATCCCGAAGTTGGCTGGTACTTCACCGTCACGCTGGGCAGCGTGTTCGGCATCGCCCTGTATCTGACGGCGCTCGACGTCTATCCGGACTTCAACACGGCCATGCGTTTTGCCCTCTTCAACGTTGTCTCGATCGCCACCACGACGGGCTTCGCCAATACCGACTACAACCTGTGGCCGATGTTCGCCCCGCTGTGGATGCTTTTCCTGTGCAGCTTCGCCACCAGCGCCGGCTCGACCGGCGGCGGCATCAAGATGATCCGTGCCCTGATTCTCTACAAGCAGGTCTATCGTGAACTGATCCGTGCCATGCATCCCAACGCCGTCTGGCCGATCCGCCTCGGGGGCGGCGTGGTGCCACAAAACATTCTTTCAGCGGTCCTCGCCTTCGGCTTTGCCTACATGTGTTTCATTGTCGCGCTGACGCTGTTGATGACGTTCTCGGGGCTGGACATTGTTACTGCCTTTTCAGCCGTCGTCGCCAGCATCAACAACACCGGGCCCGGCCTTAATCAGGTCGGCCCTGCCACCACCTACGAAATCCTCACCGACTTCCAGACCTGGGTCTGCACCTTCGCCATGCTGCTCGGCCGACTGGAGATCTTCACCTTGCTTGTGGTGCTGACCCCGGCGTTCTGGCGAAAATAGCTGGGCGCCGACAAGACTAACGCGCCAGTTTCCATCCGCCCTGTTCAATCATGACCATCACCCGCGAGCGTTGGTCAAGGCCAACATGGTCTTGCGGACTCATGTTGTAGATGCCATGCGCGCCCGTCACATTGCGCGTGCTCTCAAGTGCATCGCGTAATGCAACCCGAAATTCCCGGGTTCCTGGCTGCGCCTTCTTCAAGGCCGCCGGCAAGGCGCCGGCCAACAGGATGGCGGCATCCCAGGAATGGGCGCCGAAGGTCGTGGCAGTGCCTTTTCCATGGGCAGCCTCGTAACGGGTGACATAGTCGAGTGCGACTTTCTTTACCGGGTTGGCATCAGGCAACTGTCCCGCAACCAGCACTGGTCCTGCGGGCAGCAGGGTTCCCTCGACATCCTTGCCGCCGACACGCAGAAAGTCGCTGTTGGCGACGCCATGCGTTTGATAAACCGGGCCCTTGTAGCCCCTTTCCCGTAACGTCTTTTGCGGCAAGGCGGCTGGCGTACCCGCACCCGCAATGATGACCGCATCGGGACGCGTGGAAAGAATCTTCAGAATCTGTCCGGTGACCGAGGTATCGCTGCGATTGAACCGTTCGTTGGCGACCACCTGAATGTGACGGACATCGGCAAGTTTGCCGATCTCGTTCCACCAGCCTTCGCCATAGGCATCTGCAAAGCCGATGAAGGCGAGCTTCTTGATGCCGCTGTTATTCATGTGCTCGACAATGGCGGTTGCCATGTGGGTATCGCTTTGTGCGTTCTTGAACACCCAACGGCGCTTTTCGTCCATGGGTTCGACGATACGCGCTGAAGAAGCCATCGATATCATGGGCGTTTCGAATTCTGCGACGACATCGATCATGGCTAGCGAGTTGGGGGTCGTCGTCGATCCCACAATGACATCCACCTTGTGTTCCGTAATCAACTTGCGCGTGTTTTTGACTGCGGTAGTGGTATCGGAGGCATCGTCCAGAACGATATAGTTCACCTTCTGGCCTGCCATGACAGTGGGCAGCAGTGCGACGGTATTTTTTTCCGGGATGCCGAGTGAGGCCGCAGGTCCCGTCGCGGAGAGCGTTACGCCGATATTGATGTCTGCTGTAGCAATGGTGCTAACGATCGCCAATGCAATTCCTAGCAATGCTTTCCTCGCCATACTGACTCCCGATGGTTTGTTGTCGTTGTGCCGATTGCTTGACTATCAACCGGACTGAATTGTTGCCGCCCAAGCGATATTGCAATGCACAATCTATCATTCAATCGAGGATTTGGGGAAACGGATCAGTCGTTCAAAGGCGCCGGCCAAAAGAAAACGCTCCCGCTTGGAGGGGGAGCGTTTTGCCAGCGACGCGAACTTACTTGGCTGCGGGCGTTGCTGGTACTGCCGGTACTGCAGGCGCAGCGGGGGTGGCTGCTACAGCTTCCTTGTGTTGCTTGGTAGCTTTTTTCTCGACCTTGGCGGTCGGCTGCGTTGCGGCTTGTGGTGCAGTCGCGGCCGGCTTTGCTTCCGGAGTAGCGGGGGCGGCGACCAGCGCAGGCTTGGTTTCGGGTGCGGCGGCTGGCTTGGGGGCATCAGCGGCAAAAGCGGAGACAGCGAACAGACCGGCAATCAAGGAGGCGAGGAGTTTGGACATTTGTGGTTCCCTTATCGTAAGCAGCGCACATGCGCATGCTTCCAATAACGATGGGGCGCGCCAGATCGATGACTGTGCAACTGTAACGAGTTGTAAGCCGCGTCTACCGCCGTCCCGCCAGCGCCGACTTTTCGCCTGAATGCCGGCTAAGTGCCCTGAGCGGTCTGTTGCCAAGTGCATACGTATTTCTGTATTTGTCGAAATGCTGTTTGTCGATTTGCGGATTATGATGGGCATATCAAAGGCAAATCCGTGAAGAAACCATGAAACGAGTGACTTACAAGGATCTGGTGGCAGAAATCCTGCCGGAGGTCCACGAGTGTTTTCCTTGGGATGTCAAAAAAAGATTGGAAAAAGGGGACGACCTGCTGTTCTTGGATGTCAGGGAGAACCAAGAACACGACACGATGCGCATCAAGGACTCGCTGCACGTGCCCCGCGGCATCCTGGAGACCGCCGTGGAATGGGACCACGAGGAGACCGAGCCGGAGCTGGTCAATGCGCGTGAGCGGCAGATCGTCGTCGTCTGCCGCTCCGGCAGCCGCAGCGTATTCGCCGCGCATACCCTGATGCGTATGGGCTACAAGCACGTCACCTCGCTGAAGACGGGCCTGCGTGGCTGGAACGAATTCGACATGCCCTTGGTCGATATGAAGGGCAATCCGGTCGCCCCGGAGCTCGGCGACAGGTACTTCGCCAACAAGTTGCTGGACTTCCAGAGAAAGCCAAAGGATCTAGATTAGGGAAACTGCCTTTCGGTTCTGCTTCCAAAACCGGACCTTCACGAATTCACACAACTGTTTAGGGTTGTGCGATGCCTGCCCACCCGCGCGGGAATGTCAATACGTGACGAGGTCAGCCGGGCGGGCGTCGTACAACCCTAAACATCACCCGCCGTCCTGCCAGCGCCGACTTTTCCCGGTTAGTCGCCGAAGTTCATGCCGACGCGGCGAGCCGTGAGTACCCAGGGGTGATCAGGCGGCACGGTTTTGACCTTGCCGGCGGCGTCTTCGAGCTTGACCGGGCGCGTCTCCTCGCCCTTCGCTGCCACCATCACGC
>JAABQX010000006.1 GCA_011391215.1 Rhodocyclaceae bacterium | reverse complement strand
GGACGCACCAGCGAAGCATGGCTTTGGGCGGCAGGTGACATGGTACGTGGGCCGGATGTGGTAACCGCCGTGGCCGACGGACATCGTGTTGCGGCAAGTATTCACGCGACGCTGATTGCGCTGGAGCAAGCAAAATGACACAACCCGGACAAGGAACCGCTAATCGCATCGAGCGCCTGCGCAGCAAAACAACACTGCGCGAAATCCTCGAAGTCGCCAACGACTTCGAGGCCAGTGCACGCGATTTTTATACCGGCCTGATCCCGAAAGTCAGCAAGCGCATCCGCTATCTGGTTGAAGAACTGGCGGCGGAAGAACAAGGGCATTTTGACCTGCTCGCCAAACTCGCCGAACGTGCCGACATCGCTGAGCAGATCAAGGTCGAGATCGAGCGCACGACCAGCGACAGCAAATTTTCCGACTGCCTGCACCTGCCGAATCTGGGCGACCACCCAGACGACCAGAGCGTGTTGCAATACGCCATGGGTCGCGAGCATGCCGCGATGACACATTATGGCGAACTCGCGAACACCACGCCTGCCGGTCCGATCCGCGACCTGTTCGTCTATCTGTCCAGCGAAGAAACCAAGCACAAGCTAGAACTGGAAAAGCTCTACTACGAGACAATCCACCGCGGCGGCGGCGTGTAAAAGTCGGCGCTGGCGGGACGGCGTTGCAAGCAGTTCATACGTGCAACGCCCCGGAAAAATCAATTGCAGATAAAACGGTACCCCGCTTCAGCAGGGTACCGGTGCCTGCCTTATTTCTCCGCTTTACTTCTTCTTCGCAGCCTTCTTGCCGGCAACGGTAGCCTTGAAGGTGGCGCCAGCCGTAAAGCGCGGCACAGTGGTAGCGGCGATCTTCAGCGCGGCGCCGGTGGCTGGATTGCGGCCGGTACGCGCGGCGCGCTTGGATGACTTGAAGGTGCCGAAGCCGACCAGGGTTACCGTGTCGCCCTTGGCCACTGCCTTGACGACAGTAGCGATCACGGCCGACAGGGCCTTCTCGGCATCGACCTTGGAGAGTTCAGCAGACTTGGCAACGGCTTCGATGAGTTCGGATTTATTCATGTTGTCATTCCTTTGAGAGTCATGGGTAAATAATCGGGCAAGCAATTGTACGGCGGCGAACTTCTTTGCCTTCGGCAATCGCTTGATTTCCATTTCGGCCCGCAGCGCCTCCGAGCGCGAGCCGACAGGGCTGCATGCTACCAAGCGCAGGGCTTTGTGGGAACGGGTATAACGCGCAGCTTTGCCATTTAAATGATCGCGAAAACGCCGCTGGACGTCAATGGTGATGCCTGTGTAGAGTGAGCCGTCCGCGCATTCCAGAAGGTAAAGGTGCCAGAGAGGGTGCGCCATGCTGCTATTTTCACCGATCCGGCGCAGATCGAATCTTTAGAATCGAGGGTAACTTCACTGCTCGAGGTGCTTCATTCATGACGATTGCCATCATCAACCGGATTCTGCGGATGTTTTCAGACGCCTTCCAGGATCTGTCGATTCAGGTGCCTATGAAGGATGTCGAGCGGCTGGCAACCCTGGTCCATCACTCGATGGAACAGGGCCAGAGAAAATACCATACCTCGGCACACTTGTTCGACATGGCCGCAGGCATGAACTCCCGGCAGACGCTGGCCGTGCTGTTTCATGACATTGTTTATTACCAGCTCGATGGCGGCTTCCCTGCAAAAGCCAAAGACCTTCTGACAGCGGTGGTTGAAGTCAGGAATGACCAGGTCGTGCTGCTGCCACTGCAAAAAGACGACCTCTGCACTCAGCTGTGTGCCGGCCTGTTTGGCTTCAAGGCCGGAGACACGTTGCCGCTGTTCGGCGGCATGAACGAATTCCTGAGTGCCATCGTCGGCACCCGACTGCTGCAACCCTATCTCAGCGTGGCCGACCTTATTTATATTGCCAGCTGCATCGAAGCCACGGTGCCGTTCCGGGGTCCTTGCCCGGCCGGCCAATCGCCCTTTGAACGGGCAGCGGAGCGTGTGGCCACCGTCAATCAATTGCTGTATGCGGGACTGGACGAGTCCGACATCCGCCGCATGGTCATCGATGCCGTGCTCATGGCCAATCGCGATGTTGTCAGTTTTTCCCTGGCCGATCCGGGGCATTTCCTGGCCACCACCTGGCAACTGATCGAGGAGTCGAACGCCCCCCTGGCAGTCGTCGGCGTGTATTCGATCAGCGAATATCGGGTTGCATTGATGCGCATGGAAAAATTCCTCGCCACCCTGAATCCGGATCATGTATTTCACAGCTACCTGGGAACGCCGAATGCCCAGGATTTTGCAGCCCTGCAGGCCGCAACCAGAAAAAACCTGGCGTTTTCGGTCGCGTACCTAGGTGCCAAGATCGTCTCGATTGCCTTGATCGAAGCGCTCGCCCTCGAGACGGGGGGGGATTGTCCGGTCGCCATGTTGCTCGGCGATATCCGCAGTCCCTACGGCATTCCGGATCGGGTGGAAAGTTTCCTGCCGCCGCTTGACGGTGATGGCCAGCCGACAGATCCGGCCCTGCTCGCCATATTTGAAAAAGGCCGCGCAAGAGAATCCGCACATGACCTGACTGTCTCGCCCCTGACCGCCTACGTCTACCGTTACGAGGGTCAGACAGCTACCGTCCGTGCCCTGGAGCAAGCCAAAAAGATGTTTTCCGGCGCACAAACACCCCGCCAGTTTCTGGCTAGCTTGCAGCCCGCATTGGTCCGCTCGGTGGCCAGCGCATGCGCGCGTATCGCGCTCTCCCGGTCAGCGGAGTTAAAGCGGCTGGAAGCGGATTTTTAGGGCGTATCCCGCCGTAAAAAGTCGGCACTGGCGGGACGGCCTGCGGCGTCAGGCGGACTCAAGCGCGCGGCTGATGAAGTGGCGCGGCACGCGACTTTTGGGGACATTCATCTCGAACCAGCTGCGTACATTTTCCTCAAGACCGAGACCGTGCATGTAATTGTAGAGCGCCTTGTTGAGGGCGACGCCGAGCGCCGTGTGGTCGACGCCGCCCGGATCGATGAAGCCGACATCGTTTTTTGCAAAAGTTATCTGCGGCAAGGTCTGCAGCGTCACACCATACTGCTCCGGATGCTGGCCGACGGGCGAATGCACGGTGCAGGCGAAGCGATGGAAAAAGCCCGACTGAATGCAGCCAGCATCGAATAACTGACGCACATATTCGAGCGCATCGACGGTGTCCTGCACGGTCTGGGTTGGGAAACCGTACATCAGGTAGGCATGCACGAGGATACCGGCGTCGCTGAAAGAACGGGTAACGCGCGCCACCTGTTCGACCGAGACGCCCTTCTGCATCAACTTGAGCAGGCGGTCGGATGCCACCTCCAACCCGCCGGAAACGGCAATGCAACCACTATCGGCCAAGCGCTGGCAGAGGTCGGGCGTAAAGGATTTCTCGAAGCGGATGTTGCCCCACCAGGAAATCGCCCGATTGCGCCGCTGCAGTTCCTCGGCCAGTGCCGCCAGCGCTTTCGGCGGGGCAGCTTCATCGACGAAATGAAAGCCGGTCTGCCCGGTCTCGGCGATGACTGCCTCGATGCGATCCACCAGCAGCGTCGCGGCGGCGGCATCGTAACGTGCTATGTAGTCGAGCGAGGTATCGCAGAAGCTGCATTTCTTCCAGTAGCAGCCGTGCGCAACGGTAAGCTTGTTCCAGCGCCCGTCCGACCAGAGCCGATGCATGGGATTGAGCATGTCCAGCAACGACAGGTAACGGTCAAGCGGCAGACCGTCCCAAGTGGGGGTGCCGACCGCGGCGAAGGGGATGTCCGGCTCCCCGGCATCGACATAACGCACTTGACCATGCTCACGCAAGAAGGTGCGCACCAATTGCTCAACGGGTCGCTCGCCTTGCAGATGTTCGAGCAAAGCCAGGAGTGGGCGCTCACCGTCGTCGAGCATCACGTAATCGAAGTAGTCGAAAACCCTTGGCTCGGCGAGCTCACGCAACTCGGTATTCACAAAGCCGCCACCCAACACGGTAATCAGCGACGGATCGTACGCCTTGAGTGTTTGAGCGATGCGGAACGCGCCATAAACGTTGCCGGGAAACGGTGCCGAGACCAGAACCAGTTTGGGCGCATGCCGTTCGACAGCCGCCAGCGTCAGTGCGTGCAGGGTGCGATCAACCAAAGTGGGCGCCGCCGCCAATGCCTGGGCGAGCGGCTCGAACGTCGCCTGGCTTTGTGCCAGGGATTCGGCATAGCGCACGAACTCGAAGCGCGCATCGACCGCTTCGCGCAGCACATCGGCAACATCGTTCAGATACAGCGTGGCGAAGTGCCGTGCGCGATCCTGGATGCCGAGCGCGCCGAAGGCCCATGAGAGCGGATCTCCACCTTCATCATCGACGTAGACATCGAGGGACGCGAAGCGCGCCCCTTCCGGCAGGAAATTGCGTCCGGCGATGCGAAACGCCAGGCTGGGGTCGCGCCCCTGCAAAAAAGCTACCACGGGGGCAATCGTCCCGAGATAACGCTCGAACTGCTGATCAAAGGCTTTGACAGCCGGTGAGCGGCGCGCTTTCGGCAGCGCGTGAATGCAATCACGGATGGCCCGTAACCCTGCAGGTGAAAGCAATTCCAGAACAAGGGCGAGGGCGAGATCTTCCTGCACCGCCGTCACGCCCCGCGACCGCAGGAATCCTGTCAGATACGCCGTCGACGGATACGGGGTGTTGAGTTGCGTCATCGGCGGGATGACCGACAGAACGCGCTGAGTCATTTTTATCGGCTGGGTCGCACGAGGGGCTGCGGTTGCTGCGACAGGCGGGTTTCCAGCTTCAAAGAACCATCGCCCGAGAGTGCCGGTCTGGTAGCGCCGGGATGATTTCCGCCGAGCTGATTTTCACCCAACCACGTACCCGTCAGCGTGCCGACGACGCCACAACCGATGGCCAGCACAGCCGTCAGTGTGCGCGACCCGCCGCGCGACTGCCCGGCTGTCACCGGTCGGGCGACACGCGGTATATTTGCCCACTGCTGCTCTAGCATCAAGCGTTCGGCTTGCGCCGCGCGCGCCTCGTTTTCAGCCAACTGCCTGGCTTCAGCGGCCGCGGCTGCTTCATGCTCGACGGTTAGTCGTTCAGTCAGCACACGGGCGGCTTCCTGTTCTGCAGCGATCCTGGCGAGGGCCAACATTTCGGCCGCCTGTTCGGACTGGAGGCGCTGATGCGCCGCCGCCAGCGCACCGCGTTCCGCCGCCGCTTTTTCGCGTGCCAGCACCTCGAGTTCCGCTTCGCGCTTTTCCCGCACCGCAGTTGCCGTGGCAAGTTCGGCCAACGCCTGCTCCTTGCGTTGCGCCTCGACAGTCGCCCGCGCTTCGGCTTCCCGCCGGGCATGCAGCGCCGCATCCGCCGCCTGTTCGTAACGTGTCTTCTCGATTGCCAGCTGGCGCGCCTGCGCCTCGGCACTGGCGCGGGCCAGCGCCTGCTCCCTGGCCAAGTGCTCCGCTTGCGCACGCTGTTCGGCGGCATCCAGCAGATCGTTCAATGCATCACAGCGCCGCTCGGCTTCCACCCGCGCACGTTCGTCAGTACCGGCGCGTGCCAGCGCATTCGCTTGGGCGGTGCGGTGTTCATCGAGTGTAAAAGACTGATTCATGGCGGGAAAAACAATTATCGGCTCCATAGACTAACGCGCCTCAACGCGAGGCGGAGGCTAGAATAGCGGCATGTAAAGCCTGCTAGTTCAGGCAAAAAAAGGAGATAGACGATGACCCACCCCCTCGCAGGCCAACCGGCCCCGCAAACCAGTCTCACCGATATTCCCGCGCTGCTGGCGGCTTACCGTAACACCCCGGATGTCACCCAGCCAACCCAGCGCGTCGCCTTCGGCACCAGCGGGCATCGCGGCAGTGCGCTCCACGGCAGCTTCAATGAAGCGCACATTCTGGCCATCGCCCAGGCCGTCGCCGAATACCGCGCCGGGGCGGGCATCACCGGCCCGCTGTTCCTCGGCATGGATACCCACGCACTCTCCGCCCCCGCGCAGCAGACGACGCTCGAAGTACTCGCCGCCAACGGCGTAATCACTCATTTACAGGCTGACGGCGGCTACACACCGACGCCGGTGATCTCGCGCGCCATCCTCGCCCACAACACTGACAAGACCGCGCCGCGCGCCGACGGCATCGTCATCACGCCGTCGCACAACCCGCCGCAGGATGGCGGCATCAAATACAACCCGCCGCACGGCGGCCCGGCCGATACCGATGTCACCGGCTGGATCGAACAGCGCGCCAATGCGCTGATGGCGGCTGGCAACAAGGACGTCAAGCGCATGCCGTATGCACAGGCGCTCGCCGCGCCGACGACGAAGGCGGTCGATCTGATGACGCCCTACATCGCAGCGCTCGGCGAAGTCATCGACATGGCGGCGATCAAGCAGGCCAATCTGCGCATCGGCGTCGACCCGATGGGCGGCGCGGCAGTCGCCTACTGGCTACCGATTGCCAAGTACTATGGCCTGAACATCGAGGTGGTCAATCCCAAGGTCGATGGCGCGTTCAGCTTCATGACGCTCGACCACGACGGCAAGATCCGCATGGACTGCTCGAGCCCCTACGCCATGGCCAGCCTGGTCGGGCTCAAGGACAAGTTCGACATCGCCTGGGGCAACGACGCCGATGTTGATCGCCACGGTATCGTCACATCATCCATCGGCCTGATGAACCCCAACCATTACCTCGCGGTGTCGATCAACTACCTGCTCACCCATCGCCCGCAATGGCCGACATCTGCTGCCGTCGGCAAAACGCTGGTGTCCTCCGGTCTGATCGACCGCGTGGTGAATGGCCTTGGCCGTAAATTCCTTGAGGTGCCAGTCGGCTTCAAGTGGTTCTCGAGCGGGTTGCTCGAAGGCGATTTCTGCTTCGGCGGTGAAGAAAGTGCTGGTGCGAGTTTCCTGCGGCTGGATGGATCGGCGTGGACCACGGACAAGGACGGCATTATCCTCGGCCTGCTCGCCGCCGAGATCACCGCCGTTACCGGCAAGGACCCCGGCCGCCACTATCAGGAATTGGCCGCGAAATACGGCACGCCCTATTACATCCGCATCGATGCACCGGCCAGCCCGGCGCAGAAGGCCGCCTTCAAACAGCTCACCGGCGAGAAAGTTGCCGCCGCCACACTGGCCGGCGAGACCATTACCGCACGCATGACCCGCGCGCCCGGCAACGATGCACCGATCGGCGGCCTCAAGGTGACGACGGAAAATGGCTGGTTCGCCGCCCGCCCGTCCGGCACGGAAGACATCTACAAACTCTACGCCGAAAGCTTCAAGAGCGAAGCGCACTTGCAGCAGATCGTCGCCGAGGCGCAACAGATCGTCACGGCTGCATTAGCCTGAAAGTCGGCACTGGCGGGACAGCGGTTGACATTGGCATTTACGATCTCAACCGCTGAAGCCATCCCTTTGCGGGCATTATTTACTCTGTAGCCGATACAGATAATCGATCAACGACAGAATCCTTCCTCTTACCGCTGCTTCAGGGTTGTAAGCGTAGTCGTCATACCTTGGTGCTGCGCTGACGGAATAGTGCTTGCCCCAGATGGGCATGTCTCGCGTTCCGTGAGCCTTTACTGCTTCTCGGCCATCAATGACGTCATAAACACGTGAAACAGGGAAGACTCCCCCATTACGTTTGGCAAGTGTAGAGATATCAGGCACCGTCAACTGCATAGCCTCTGAGAACGGCCCCTTTCCCTTCCCATCTAGGCCGTGACACGAAGCACAACTTTGATCGTACTCAACCTTGCCGATATCAAGTTTGTCAGCAGACAAGACAGGCAAAGAGACAGCCAAAGCTAACAGAATCAATTTGTCCTTTTTCATATTCGCCTCCTTCAAAGGGGTGCGCAGATAAGTTCAGGCCGCTAATATGCTCTTTCTCTTTCTAGCTTAAGCTTGCTCCTAGTGCAAACAATGTTGAGCGACAGACACAGAACCCAGCCTACCGCTGCCTTCTGACAACATAATGACCATAACTACCGCAAGCACCAGTTTGTGAGCGGCAGATTCCGTAACACCCCAAACCTGCAGGGCTGCTTACTTCTTCTTGGCTTCGTATTCCGCTTCGGCCTGCAACCAGTCTTGCAGGTCGTGGCCGTGCACGAAACCGCGTGCATGTGCCTTATAGTAGGCTGCCGTAGCGATGTGCTCCTGCCGGATGTGTTCTTGGCGGAGATGATCATCGCGCTTGAGATGATCGGACTCGACTTTGCGGGCAGATTGCTTCTTGTCGGACTTGTTGGTCATGATATCTCCTCGAAAAATCGTTATGGGCTAGCTTGCTCCAACACAATACGAGTCTAGACCCTCTCGTGAGTCTCGGATAGGAGGCCAATTACTTTCGTTCCTGGCGTCGGCTATCGAGAGTTAACCGGGCGCTCCTCGGCGTGATATTTGGGTTACTCCGGCGGCAGGTTATGGCCTATTGTGTTGAAAAACTCGGTGCTGGCGGGACGGCGCAATCATCGCCGTATTGACGGCCGCGGCGAATACCAATAGGGTATGCGCATACAGCCATGGACATTAGCCTGCCCGCCTACATCGACAAGTACGAGATCGTGCGCCTGCTCGGGCGCGGGGCAACCAGCAGCGTCTATCTTGCCTACGATGCCTTTACCGAGCGGCAGGTCGCCATCAAGCATTTCAGCACCGACTTCCTCGCCGACCCCGAGCATGGCGCCACTTTCCGCAAACTGATCGCCACCGAGGCTTCGCTCGCCGGCCGGCTCAACCACCCGCACATCGTCGGCATCTACGACGCGGCGCGTGGCGCGGAAAATACCTACATCGTGATGGAGTTTGTGGAGGGCGAAACACTCGAGCAATACGGCCAGCCCGACCACCTGCTGCCGATGGAACGCGTGGTCGAAATTGCCTTCAAGTGCGCGCTGGCGCTCGACTTCGCCAGCCGCAACGGCGTCATCCACCGCGACATCAAGCCTGCCAACATCATGTTGGGCCAGGATGGCGACGTGAAGATCGCCGACTTCGGTGCGGCCATGCTGGCGAAGAGCGACGAGACGCAGGTGGCGGGCGTCGGCTCGCCCTCCTACATGTCGCCGGAACAGATCCGCATGGATGCCTTGAATCTGCAGACCGACATCTATTCGCTCGGCGTGGTGATGTTCAAGCTGCTCACCGGGCGCCTGCCCTTCGAGGCGGACAGCAATTACGCCCTCACCCACAAGATTCTCAACGAAGCGCCGTTCGACCTGCGCAGCCTGCGACCTGGCGTGCCGCAACGGCTGGTACTGGTGGTGGGAAAAGCCATGCAGAAAGATCGTGCCGCCCGCTACCAGAACTGGCACGAATTCGCGCGTGACCTGGCGCGGCTGGCTTCGCTCGACCTGCCGCAGGAATCAATTACCGAGACGGAAAAGTTCAACACCCTGCGCGAACTACCATTTTTCGAGACGTTCAGCGAAGTGGAGTTGTGGGAAGTCCTGCGCATCAGCGTCTGGGGGCGCGTGCCGGCCGGTACCCATCTGGTCAACGAGGGCGACGAGGGTAATTTCTTCTTTATCATCGCCGCCGGCGAGGTGCGTGTCACCAAGGCCGGCCGCGACCTCGGCGTCAAGCCGGCCGGCAGCTGCTTCGGTGAGATGTGCTACATCCGCCAGGGCGCTATCACCCGTACGGCGACGGTCGTGGCCAATACACCGGTGACGCTGCTCAAGATCAAGGCCAATGCCCTCGGCAGCGCCTCGGAAAGCTGCCAGCTGAGCTTCAACCGCGCCTTCCTGAATATCCTCGTCGACCGGCTGGCCGAAACTGATGCCGAACTGGTCGGTGTGCATCACTGATCTTGTTTCATGGCGCTACCGATATAGCGCGGGTTATCGAACAGCGAATCGATCACCACCTGACGTACCTCGGGGTGATCCGGCACGAGATAAAGCACCGGCATGAGCATCTCTTCGAAGATGCCGCGTAGGCTGCGCGCACCCACCTTGTATTCCATCGCCAGGTCGGCGATCTGCTCGAACACTTCGGGATTGATCTTGAGTTCCACGTCCTCGCCCTTGAGGATCGAGCGGAACTGTTTGAAGATGGCGTTCTGCGGCTCGGTCATTATGCGCACCAGCATGTCGCGCGAGAGCGCCTGCACGTGGGCGATGATCGGCAGCCGGCCGGCGAATTCCGGGATCAGGCCGAAGGCGAACAGGTCGGTCGGCTTGACGCGCGCGTTGAGGCGGTCGAGCACTTTCTGGTTGTCGTCGTCGGCGGTGGAAATGAAGCCGAAGGTATGGGTATCCGCCAGAATCTCTTCGATGCCGACGAAAGCGCCGCCGCAGATGAAGAGGATGTTGGTCGTATCGATGTGACTGGTGGCGCCATCCTTGCCCTTGAGCTTGACCGGCGCACCTTCCATGATTTTCAGCAGCGCGTGCTGCACGCGCTCACCACCACCAACACCCCCGCCGCCCCCACTGCGCGCTTGTCCCTGTCCCGCATGACCGGCTTCCGGAGGCGCCTTGAGCTTGTCGATCTCATCGATGAAAACAATGCCGCGCTGCGCCTGCTCAATATCGCCACCGGCCTTTTCGATGAGCCGCTGCAGGATGGCCTCGAGTTCCTCATTGACATACTCGCTCTGCGCCAGCGAGGTGGCATTGGCCGTAACGAAGGGCACCGCCAGCGCCCGCGACAGGGTTTCGCACAGCAGCGTCTTGCCGGTGCCGGTCGGGCCGATCAGCAGGACGTTGCTCTTGACGATTTCGACACGGTCCGGCTCGGCCAGGGCAATCTTCTTGTAATGGGTATACACGGCCACCGCCAGCTGCTTCTTGGCCTCGTCCTGGCCGACCACATGCTGGTTGAGAAATTTGACGATCTGGCTGGGGGTCGGAATCTGGATGGACATGGCGATGGACTGGCAAACAGGAGACGGACGCTAGAATAGCAGCATGGAGACCCTGCTTGTGCTCACCAATCTGCCGGATGCCGCCAGTGCGCGCGCACTGGCCGGTGCATTGGTCGAGGCGCGGCTGGCGGCCTGCGTGAATATCCTCGGTCCCTGCCAATCAGTCTATCGCTGGCAGGGGAAAATAGAGGACGCCAGCGAAGTACCCGTTCTCATCAAGACCACCGCGGAACGTTACGCGGCACTGGAAACAGCCATCCGCGCACAACATCCCTACGAACTTCCCGAGATCGTCGCAGTCCCAATCAAACACGGCCTGCCGGATTACCTGGCCTGGGTCACCACGGAAACCACGCCTCTTGCTCCCTAGGATGCCCATGTCTATCCAGCCGTTGCGCCTGCTTACCCTGCTCTGGTTCGTCCTTGCCAGCCAATTCAGCCTTGCCGCCGAACCGCTCGACCCCGAAAAGGCCTTCCGCTTCTCGGCCCGTGCGCTGGACGATAAAACCATCGAGGCACGCTGGGACATCACGCCCGACTACTACCTCTACAAGAACAAGATCGCCTTCGCTGTGGATCCTGCCACGGTGCAGCTCGGCACGCCGGAGATCCCGCCGGGCAAGGAAAAGGAAGACGAGTTCTTCGGCAAGGTCGAAACTTACCGCACGCAACTGGTCGTACGCATCCCCGTCGTTGCTGGCAGCGGCGCTTTCACGCTAAAGGCCGACTCGCAGGGTTGCTGGGATGGCGGCATCTGCTATCCGCCCATGACGCAGGAGGCCAAAATCACGCTGGCGGCAATGAGCAGCGCGCCGGCTTCTTCCCCCGGCGCCGTCCCCATCAACACGGCGGGCCCGGCTAGCGCCGTCCCCTTCAACGTGGCGGATCCGGCTGTTGCCGTCCCGCCAGCGCCGACTTTATCCACGGGCGATGCAGGAGACGAGAGCGGCCAGATCGCCAGGCTGCTCAAAGGTAGCGGTTTCTGGGTCGCGATTTTTACCTTCCTCGGCTTCGGGCTGCTGCTCTCGCTCACGCCCTGCGTGTTCCCGATGATCCCGATTCTCTCCGGCATCATCGTCAATCACGGCCATGCCGTCACACACCTGCGCGCCTTCGTGCTCTCGCTCGCCTATGTGCTGGGCATGGCGATCACCTACGCCCTCGTCGGCGTCGCGGCCGGCTTCTCCGGTACGCTACTGTCGGCCGCCTTGCAGAACGCCTGGGTACTCGGCAGCTTCGCACTCGTCTTCGTCGTGCTCTCGTTCTCGATGTTCGGCTTCTATGAACTGCAATTGCCCGCCGCACTGCAATCGAAGCTCTCCGACACAGCCAACCAGCAGGGCGGCTCGCTGGCTGCCATCGCGCTGATGGGTGCCTTGTCGGCGCTCATCGTCGGCCCCTGCGTCGCCGCACCACTCGCCGGCGCGCTGCTCTACATCGCCCAGACCAAAGATGCCGTGCTCGGCGGCGCAGCACTCTTCGCCATGGGCCTCGGCATGGGTGCGCCGCTACTGGTGGTCGGTGTGTTTTCGCGCTCTTTCCTGCCCAAGGCGGGCCCGTGGATGGAAGCCGTCAAGAAGTTCTTCGGCGTCGTGCTGCTCGCCACCGCACTCTGGCTGATCTCGCCGGTGCTGCCGAGCTGGACGATCATGCTCGGCTGGGCGTCACTGCTGATCGTGCCGGCGATCTACCTGCATGCGCTCGACCCGCTGCCCCCGCACGCCGGCGGCTGGCAACGCTTCTGGAAAGGCATCGGCGTGGCGCTGTTGCTCACCGGTGCGGCAATGCTGCTCGGCCTGCTTGGCGGCGGACGCGACCCGCTGCAACCTTTGGCTTTCCTGCGTGGCGCGAACGCCGCCGCCGTCTCGCCAGCGCCGACTTTTGAAAAGGTCAAGACGGTCGCCGAACTTGATGCCCGCCTCGCCAACGCTACCCGACCGGTGATGCTCGACTTCTATGCCGACTGGTGCGTGAGCTGCAAGGAGATGGAAAAGTTCACCTTCGCCGACCCGACGGTCGCTGCGAAGATGAAGGAATTCACGCTACTCAAGGCAGATGTCACCGCCAACAACGAGGATGACAAAGCGCTGCTCAAGCGCTTCGGCCTGTTCGGCCCGCCCGGCATCATCTTTTTCGACAAGGCCGGCCAGGAAATTACGGGCCAGCGTGTGGTAGGCTATCAGCCAGCAGCACAATTTCTCGGCGTACTGGAAAATGCGCAGAAATAAACCTGCGCCGTCCCGCCAGTCCCACGGGGATTTCCTTCGGTCACGCCGACTTTTTTCACCACCCACAAGAGCCATTCAGGCTTCTCCTGCCAACGTCGTAAATGCGGCGGTTTCGGAGTATCTGAATTCCTGTCTGTGAGGCGGAGAAAGACTTTTCCCAGGTTCAGTCGCCGGCTCTTCTATGCCGTCCGATAGGCGAATGGCGCTAAGATTGGCCAACCACCTCATCTGCTATCGCACATCGCATGAAAATCCTGTTTTCTCTCGTCGAGTCACCCTTCCACCCGAACTTCGCTGCGCTGTATCAGCGCCTCGGCATCTTCGAAGCCCCATTCTCCAGTGCGCGTAACTTACACAAGGCACTGCACAAACAGACCCCCGACTTTTTCGTGGGCGATTTTATTTACGGCTGGGCCAACAACTATGCTGGCACGAATCTGTCGAACCTGGATGTCACCCTAGCGACCCTGCAGCGATTCGCGCCAAAGGCAAAAGTCATCGTCTTCACACAGCCTAGCGACGAACCTCATGTGCTCAAGCTGAGGGAACTGTTTGATGTCCATGCCGTCCTGAGATACTCCGCGAGCGAAAAAGAGATGCAGGCAGTGTTGGAACTCACGCCGGAATGACAAAGTTGGCACAGGGACTTCTGGAACCCGTTACGTCAGCCACTGACTGAGCAAGCCGTCATGTCCATCGATAACCAGATCGAGCCCCCCTCAGTCCTTCATGGCGATGTAAATCACCCCTGGACGCTTATCCTACCGTCGACCGCGGCAGTGTAGCTTCAGTAGGCGATGACGAGGCTGCTCTCGGTTTCCGGCGCGGCAACGTCGAAGATGCTGTCGGCGAACTTCGGCGGTCCCATGACCTTCGGGTTATTCGAAAGTGCATAGCCTTCGGTCGGGAACATGCCGAGCCGTAGGTTCAGCTTTCCGTCGCCATTTTCGTCATGATAGGCCATCAGCGCGTATTTTCCCGGCTCTATGCCGTCGAAAGTCACCTTCGTCTCACCCTTGACGGCAGGCATGCTGATCACCTTCAACGCACGGTCTTCCTTGCGGAAACTCTCGGGGTCGCGGAAGAGCGAGACGCGCAGGTTGCCCGTCGCCTCGCGGACATCCTTGATGTGCACGGTCAGTCGGGCCGCTTCGGCGTGGACGCTGGTCGCGGCGAGCAACAAGGCGAAGGCGATGGTGTGCGTCGTCATGACGGGGGTGGATTGGTAGTTGAACACGTCAAGGTTGGCTGCCAGCATTTCGAGATGTGAAGAAATGCGAAAGAAGGATAAGAGATCCAATGGGCTTTCGGAGGAGTATGGCTGACGCCGGGTGCCATAGTCAATCGCCGATTCTGGGCCAGCATGCGTCAGGATTTGGAAACAAATAGCACCCTAAGTTCCGCCTGAGTCCCGGCGCGTGGCCGCAATGGACAGAGGAGCGGCCTTTCAGAAAACCATTTTCAGCAAGCCTCGTTGCACGGATAATTTTCTTCAGTCATTAACACTCACCGGTTGAATCCAAGCTGCACAGGAGCCAGTGGCGCGAAAAACCTGATCAGCAGCAGTGGGCGCGCTGCTGCAGGATCGCTTGAAAAGCTGTAAGTCCAAACAGTCTAAGCACTCATTCTGCGTTTGGGGGCGAGCGACTTGACGGCCGACTCCACAGTTCGCTAATCCGACCCCCACCAGGCGGCAAAACCTGGCGGGGAAAGTGGATGCCTACCAGTTGAATGGGCTGAAGCTACGGCCACGTCGGCCACGGTTGTTCCATGGGCCGTCAAAACTGTTCCACGGGCCATCAACCCGATCCCACGGGGCATCACCACCCCACGGGCCACGTCGATTGTACGAACCGCCCCTGTTCCACGGACCACCGCCGCTATTCCACGGGCCGTCAAAACTGTTCCACGGACCGTCAAAACGATCCCACGGAGCATCACCACCCCACGGGCCGTACGAACCGCCCCTGTTCCACGGGCCACCGCCGCCATTCCACGGACCATCAAAACGATCCCATGGGGCGCCACCACCCCACGGGCCACCGCCGTATGCCACCGCAGGCGGCGACAGTGACAGCAAACTGCTACAGGCCAGAACCGACAAAGCCATCAAGCGCATTTTCATGATCGTTCCTCCACTAGTTAATATTCATTTATGTCCGAATGTAGCAGCGGTGCAGGTAAAACAACATCGAAAATTTCATAGCGATGTCGGATGCCGGGAAATTATTCATCAGAACGCAGGGCGTGGCAAGGGCAACAATGAGCGGGCGGCTGCTATGGGGTGACTGACGTCGATCACTCGTAGAAACTTAGCAGCAGCTGTAGCATTGAAGGATATTGGGTCTCGTGGCGTTTTTGCGGGATAAGCAATTGATACCGCCGTCCCGCCAACGCCGATTTTTTTCTGGATAACCGGCAACACAATGAGGAGATGCAAGCATGGGATTCGCACTGTCACCGATGCAATTACTGTCCAACACATTCCCGCCGCAAGGGGCCATTCCCAAGCGCTGCAGCATGGAAGGCGAGAACCTGTCGCCCCACCTGAAGTGGTCTGACGCCCCCGCAGGCACCCAATCCTATGCGTTAATCTGCCATGACCCCGACGCTCCGCTGGCCTTGCCCGGTAGCTATGGCTTTGTTCATTGGGTACGGTACAACCTGCCTGCTACCATCTGCGAATTAGCAGAGGGTGCCGCTGCCGGCACAGAGGGTGTCAGTGATTTTGGCAACCCCGGCTATGGCGGGCCCATGCCTCCACCCGGCCACGGCATCCATCACTACTTCTTCGTCCTGATGGCGCTGGACAAGGAACTCAACCTGAAACCGGGTCTGACCCTGTGGCAACTGATGACCCAGGTCGAGTCTCACGTCATCGGCATGAATCGCCTGATGGGCACTTACCAGCGCTGACACTCCTGACGTTTGCATGTAACAAGCTTTGCGCGTAACGGCCGACAAGGCAATGACCATCAAACGTGACAAAGTAGGTAAGCTGTTTGGCACAGCAATTCTTAATTTTCATTTTTCCAGGACTCCATCATGTTCACAGGCATCGTCGCCACCACCGGCAAGATCACCCACCTGCAGCCTCTGGAACAGGGCCTGCGCATCACCGTCGAGGCGCCCAGCCTCAAACTCGCCAATGTGGCGTTGGGTGACTCAATCGCCCATGGCGGCGTCTGCCTGACCGTTATCGCCAAAAAGAAAAGCAGTTATCAGGTCGATGTTTCGAAGGAAACGCTGAATTGCACGGTCGGGCTCGATCTGCTCGGCGGCGAGGTGAATCTCGAGAAGGCGATGCGGCTTTCCGACTTCATCGGTGGCCATCTCGTCTCCGGCCATGTCGATGGCGTCGGCGCGGTGACCAAATTCGAGCCGATCGGTGAATCGCATAAACTGGTCATCAAGGCACCGAAAAACCTCGCAAAGTACATCGCGCGCAAGGGTTCGATCACCGTCGATGGCGTGTCTCTCACCACCAACAAAGTGAAGGGCAGCACGTTTTCGATCAACCTGATTCCGCACACCGTTGAGGCGACAACGCTCAAGCGCCTGGCAGCGGGATCGCGTGTCAATCTCGAAGTCGACCTGATCGCCCGTTACGTCGAGCGCATGTTGAACGCCTGAGCAAATGACCGGCAGGCCCGCTCCCTCGCGCATCGAGGCGCAGCAGCCGCCGACTTTTATTGCTCGCTTGCCTGGTGGTGCAAATGGAAGTACTGCCTGGCCACCGCACTGTGGACGTCTCCCAGATCTCTCTGCACCTGATCGAGATATTCGTGCAGCACCACCGGCTTGAGGTCATCGAGTTGCATAGCCTCAACGCGGCGCCAGGCCTGGCGCACCTTTTTCATCGCCGCGCCGTGGTCGGGCAGCACTGACAGGCAGCCTTCGATTTCGGCCAGGCAATGCAGCACGGTGCGCGGGAAGTGGGGGTTCTTGAGCAGGTAATTGACAACGTCGTTGGCGCGCACATGTACGCCGACGTGGTTGCGGTACATCTGGTAGGCCGACAAGGCGTTCAGCGAGCTGATCCACATGCGCAGCGAGGTGAGTGAAGCCAGGGCGGGGTCGGCGGGCAGTTGTACCGCCGAATTGACGTCGACGATGCGCGTGGTCATGTCCGCCCGTTCGAGATTGCGGCCCAGCTTGATGAGCTGGTAGGCGATGTCGCGGCTCATCGAGCCGGTAAGCAGCCCGATGATCGACTCGCGCCGGCCGATCACGCCGAGCAGCACTTCGTTGCGCGGGCCGCGTCCCTGTTTGGCGCGTGCGGCATTCTCACGGATATACAGGTAGAGGCTGTTGATGCGCTCCCAGAGTTCCATCGGCAGCACTTCGCGCACGGTGCGGGCGTTTTCGCGCGCATTGTGGATGCTCGACAGGATCGAGCTGGGATTTTTTTCGTCCTCGATGAGGAAGGGCATCAGGCTGTCTTCATCGGCCCGCTGGTAGCGAGTGGCAAACTCATGATCAACTCCGGCGACTTTGAGCAGTACATCCCAGCCGAACGCGGCATCGCGCGGCAGGTCGAGCAGCACCTGTGTTGTGCTGTTGATGAAGCGCGCAGTGTTCTCGGCGCGCTCGAGGTAGCGACCCATCCAGTAGAGGTTTTCGGCAACGCGCGACAGCATCATGCTTCCCCGGTATTGATGATCCAGGTGTCCTTGCTGCCGCCACCCTGGGATGAATTGACCACCAGCGAACCTTCGCGCAACGCCACGCGCGTCAGGCCGCCGGTCGTGGCATACAGCTTGTCCGACTGCAGCACGAAGGGGCGCAGGTCGAGATGGCGCGGCGCCAGCTTGTCGTCGATCAGCGTCGGCGCGGTGGAAATCGACAGCGTCGGCTGCGCCATGTAGTTGCGCGGATTGGCGCGGATCAGATCGGCGAACTTGGCGCGTTCTTCAGGCGCGGCGCGCGGGCCGATCAGCATGCCGTAGCCGCCCGACTCGTTGGCCGGCTTGACCACCAGCTTGTCGAGATTGGCCAGGACGTGGTCGCGCTGGTCTGCAACCATGCACATGAAGCTCGGCACGTTGGGCAGGATCGCCTCCTGGTCGAGGTAGTACTTGATGATCTGCGGCACGAAGGTATACACCACCTTGTCGTCGGCCACGCCGGCGCCGGGCGCGTTGGCGATGCCGACATTGCCGGCGCGCCAGGCGCGCATCAGGCCGGGCACACCAAGAGCCGAGTCGGGCCGGAAGGCCTCGGGATCGAGGAAATCATCGTCGATGCGGCGATAAATCACATCGACTCGCCGCAAACCGGAAATCGTCTTCATATAAACGCAGTCGTCGGCCTGCACGACCAGATCAGAACCTTCGACGAGAATCGCGCCCATTTTCTGCGCGAGGTAACTGTGCTCGAAATAGGCCGAGTTGTAGATACCCGGCGTCAGCACGACAACGACGGGGCGGTCACCGGGACGGGGCGACAACGCAGCGAGCGTGTCAAACAGCTGCGTCGGGTAGTCGTCGATCGGCAGGATATCGCTCGACTTGAAGAGTTCGGGAAACAGCCGCTTCATCAGCTCGCGGTTTTCCAGCATGTAGGAAACGCCGGACGGCACGCGCAGGTTGTCTTCCAGCACATACACGGTGCCATCGCTATCGCGCACCAGATCAGTGCCGCAAACATGCGCCCACACCCCAAAACGGGGCGTCATGCCCTTGCATTGCGCGCGGAAGTTCTTCGAGCCCTCCAGCACTTCAATCGGAAACACGCCGTCCTTGACGATTTTCTGGTCGTTGTAGAGATCGTTGATGAAGAGATTGAGCGCGGTCAGGCGCTGCTTCAAACCGGCATCGATGCGCTTCCATTCCTTGAGCGACATGGTGCGCGGCACGAGATCGAAAGGCCAGGCGCGGTCGATGTTGCCCGCCTCGCTATACACGGTAAAGGTAATGCCCATCGCCATGATGGCGGCGTCGACAGCCTCTCGCCGCGCCATCAGCTCGGTGGTGCCGAGCCGGTCGAGATAGCCGAACAGCGTACGTGCCGCCGGACGGGGTTGAAGTTGATCATCAATCAACTCGTCGTAGGTGGCGGGCTGCGGATAGTTGTGAAGTTCGATAGACATGCATGCGGCTACGCAACAAACGCGCCAGCCCGCAAGTGATCGCAAGCGCATACAATTCAAACTATTCCTTTAAGGCACTCGAGCCATGACCTATTGCCTCGCCATCAACGTCAATGAAGGCCTTGTCCTTTGTTCGGATTCGCGCACCAACGCAGGCACCGACAATGTCAGCGTCTATTCGAAGATGCACAATTTCGTCTGGCCGGGTAACCGGATGTTCGTACTGCTCTCGGCCGGCAATCTCGCCACGACGCAGGCCGTCGTCAAGAAGATTAACAGCGACATCGCCGCAGCACTGACACCGAACCTGCTGTCGGTCTGCAACATGCAGGAGGCGGCCGACTACCTCGGCATGATCAGCACGCAGGTGCAAAAGCTGCATTCGACGCGCGACACCGGCACCACCAATTTCGAAGCGACCTTCATCCTCGCCGGGCAACTCGTCGGGCAGGCGCCGGAAATGTTCATGGTGTATCCGCAGGGCAACTACATCCACGAATCGAGGGAGCATCCTTTCCTGCAGATCGGCGAGATCAAGTACGGCAAGCCGATCCTCGATCGCGTCATCAAGCGCGACGTGGCGCTGGCTCCCGCCGCCCGCTGCGCGCTGGTGTCAATGAATTCGACCATCCGCAGCAACCTGACGGTCGGCCCGCCGGTCGAAATGCTGATCTACGAGCGCGACAGCCTCACCGCCGGCCGGCGCATTTATTTCAGCGAGGATGACCCCTTTGCCCGCCAGTTGTCGGAACGCTGGAACGAAGGTTTGATGAACGCATTGCAGAACCTGCCGCGCTTCGACTGGGAATCTCCCGAAAAGAGTTCGATGGAGCCAAGCCGGGTCGTCAATTTCCCTTCGGGCTAAGAATAATCCGCCGCGTACCGCCACGCGATACCAAGGCGGCACGTTCATTGCATGGGTTCAAGATCAACTTCTTTCGCGGTCGTTCCCCATGTCCATCCGAGTCGCCCTGCGGCACACCACCCGCTACAGTTTTGATCGCGCCGTCAGTCTCTGGCCGCACGAGATCAGACTGCGCCCTGCCGCGCACAGCCGCACCCCCATCCACAGCTATTCGCTGAACATCGCACCCGCCGGCCATTTTCTGAATTGGCAGCAGGATCCGTTCGGCAACTGGGTGGCGCGCCTGGTCTTCCCGGAAAAGGCGGCAGCCCTGGAAATTACCGTCGACCTGGTGGCCGACATGACGGTGATCAACCCCTTCGATTTTTTCATCGACGAAGCTTCAGAGAAGTTTCCCTTTCAATATCCGGAAGGCCTGAAGCGCGAGTTGGGGCCCTATCTCGAAGTCGACCCCGCCACGCCCCTGTTGGCCGACTGGCTGGCGCGCACGCGGACGGAACTGCTCGGCGCGGAAATGCGCACCATCGACATGCTGGTCGGCATCAACCAGCGCGTGCAGGGTGATGTCGGTTACATCGTGCGCCTCGAAGCCGGTGTGCAGACACCGGAACAAACGCTGACGCTGAAGCGCGGCTCCTGTCGCGATTCGGCCTGGCTGCTGGTGCAGGCGCTGCGTCATCTCGGCCTCGCGGCGCGCTTCGCCTCGGGCTATCTGATCCAGCTGAAGGCCGATGTCAAGGCGCTCGACGGCCCCTCGGGCACCGACCACGACTTCACCGACCTGCACGCCTGGACAGAAGTGTTCATCCCCGGCGCCGGCTGGATCGGCCTCGACCCGACCTCGGGCCTGCTGGCCGGCGAGGGCCACATTCCGCTCGCCTGCACGGCCATGCCGTCCTCGGCCGCGCCGGTGATCGGCGGTACCGAAGTCTGCGAGACACACTTCGACTTCGCCATGCAGGTCACGCGCATCCACGAAGATCCACGCGTCACCCAGCCCTACACCGAAGCGCAATGGCAGGCGCTGCTCGACCTCGGCCACCAGGTCGATGCCGAACTGGCTAAACACGATGTGCGCCTGACCATGGGCGGCGAGCCGACTTTCGTCTCAATCGACGATATGGAGGGACCGGAGTGGAATTTCACTGCGCTCTCAGACAAAAAGCGCGAACTGGCGGGCGACCTGCTCAACCGCCTGCAAGGCCATTTCGCGCCGGGCGCGATGCTACATTACGGCCAGGGCAAGTGGTATCCCGGCGAACCGCTGCCGCGCTGGGCGCTCGGCTGCTACTGGCGTACCGACGGCAAGCCCTTGTGGAACAACCGCAAGCTGCTGGTGACGACGGACGGCGCCGGCGCGCAGACGGCGGAAGACGCCAAAACCTTCATTCAACACCTGGCGCAGGAACTCGGGATCGACGAAAACTTCGTCATCCCCGCCTTCGAGGACGTCACCCGCATCATCGACGAGGAACAGCGCTGGCCGGAGAATTTCGATCCGCTCAAGTTCGATCTGAAAGCCCCTGACGAGCGCCGGCGCGTTGCCAAGCTGATCGAGCGTGGGCTTGGCGCGGCAGCGGGCTATGTGCTGCCGCTGAAAGCCCTGCCGCCCGCCCCGACAAACAAGGGGCGCCGTCCCGCCAGCGCCGACTTTTCCATACGCTTTCGTTCCAGCCCGTGGCCATTGAAGCGTGAACATCTGTACCTGATTCCCGGCGATTCGCCGCTCGGCCTGCGCCTGCCGCTGGCCTCGCTGCCCTGGGTGGCCCCCGGCGAGAAAGAAGAGGAGGTCGGCCGCGATCCCTTCGATACGCCCGATGCACTGCCCGATACCACAACAGCAAGTCCGCCCAAATCGAAGCTCAAAGACAGCTACGCACCCAAGGAAATCGTGCATACCGCCCTCTGCGCCGAAGTGCGCGACGGCATTCTGTGCGTCTTCCTGCCACCGATCCCCTTGCTGGAAGACTTCATTACTCTGCTAACCGCCATCGAAACCACTGCCGCCGCGCTCGACTTGCCGCTGCGACTCGAAGGCTACACGCCGCCGTCCGATCCACGCCTCAAGGAATTCCGCATCACGCCCGACCCCGGCGTGATCGAAGTGAACATCCATCCCACGAGTGCCTGGACACAACTGGTCGAGAACACCCAGACACTCTACGAGGAAGCACGCCTGACCCGCCTCGGTACCGAAAAGTTCATGCTCGACGGCCGCCATACCGGCACCGGCGGCGGCAACCACGTCACGCTGGGCGCGGCCACCCCCGCCGACTCGCCCTGCCTGCGCCGGCCCGACCTGCTGATGAGTTTGATCACTTACTGGCAACATCACCCCGCGCTCTCCTACCTGTTCTCCGGCCTGTTCATCGGCCCCACCAGCCAGGCGCCGCGCGTCGACGAGGCACGTCACGAAAGCCTTTACGAGCTGGAAATCGCTTTCCAGCAAATGGCGGAAAAACTCAAAGCCGGTGAAGAGTCACTGCAGCCTTGGCTGGTGGATCGCCTGCTGCGTAACCTGCTCATCGATCTCTCCGGCAACACGCACCGCGCCGAGTTCTGCATCGACAAGCTGTATTCGCCCGACAGCGCCACCGGCCGGCTCGGCCTCATCGAGTTCCGCGGCTTCGAGATGCCGCCGCACGCGCAGATGTTGCTGTTGCAGATGTTGCTGTTGCGCGCGCTGGTCGCGCGCTTCTGGCAGAAACCCTATCAGGGCAGCCTGATGCGCTGGGGCACTGAACTGCACGACCGCTTCATGCTGCCGCATTACGTGGCGCAGGACATGCGCGACGTAGTGCTGGACCTGCAGCGTGCCGGCTATGCCTTCGAATTCGACTGGTTCGCGCCCTTCCTCGAATTCCGTTTTCCGCGCTTCGGCACCGTCGTTTATCACGGCGTCGAGATCGAACTGCGTCAGGCCATCGAACCCTGGCATGTGCTCGGCGAAGAAGTCGGCGCCGGCGGGACGGCACGCTACGTCGATTCCTCGGTCGAACGCCTGCAGGTCAAGGTGCGCCACATGCACGACACGCGCCATATCGTCACCTGCAACGGCCGGCCGCTGCCGCTCACGCCCACCGGCACACGCGGCGAGTTTGTCGCCGGCGTGCGCTACCGTGCCTGGTGCCCGCCCTCCGGCCTGCACCCGACCATCGACGTGCAGGCACCGCTGGTATTCGACCTGGTAGATAGCTGGAGCGGCCGTTCGATCGGCGGCTGCACCTACCATGTCGCCCATCCCGGCGGCCGTAACTACGACACCTTCCCGGTGAATGCCAATGAAGCCGAAGCCCGCCGCGTCGCGCGTTTCTGGAACCACGGCCACACGCCCGGAGCCATGCACCTCCGTCGCGAAGGCCGCAATCCCGATTACCCGCTAACGCTCGATTTGCGCCGTGCGCCGGAAGCCTGGATGGAAGGCGCGCCCTCAGTTGCCAGCGAGTTGGCCAGCGAAATTACCGCCGAGAAGGAGCCGCCGGCACAGCAGTAAAATCATCGCGCCTGCAAATTCTGCCCGGAGAGCCAAATGGAACAAATGGAAGAACAAGTCCTGTATGAAGAACATCCCGCGATGTTCAGGAATCACCCCTTCCTGTTCATCCTCAGCGTCATCCTGATCGCCGCATTCGGGCTCGGACTGGTCATCCTGCTGGTCTGGTGGGTGCAAACACTTGGCACCAAGCTCACGGTTACGAACGAGCGCATCACACTGCGCAAGGGGATTCTTTCCAAATACACGAACGAGGTTTTTCACACCGACATTCGCAACGTGCAGCTTGACCAAAGCTTTTTCCAGCGCCTGTTCGATGTCGGCACCATTGCCATTTCGACTTCCGGCCAGGAAGGCATCGAAATTTCGGTGGCAGGCATCCCGCATCCGCAACAGGTTCGGGACCTGATTGATGAACACCGCAGAAAAAACCGGTAAGCGCAAATAATCGCAAGCTCACCGCCCGTCACGATCATCGGCGCCGGCCCCGCCGGGCTGATGGCGGCAGAAGTCATCAGCGCCGCCGGAATCGTGGTCGATATCTATGACGCCATGCCCTCGGTCGGCCGCAAGCTGCTGCGTGCCGGCATCGGCGGACTTAATCTCACGCATGCCGAACCGGCTGCAGACTTCCTCCGGCGCTATGGCCCGCAACGGGAAAACGTCGCCCACTGGCTGAGTGACTTCGGCCCGCAAGCCTTGCGCGATTGGGCGCATAGTCTCGGCGTCGAAACCTTCGTCGGCAGTTCCGGCCGCGTCTTTCCCAGGAGCATGAAAGCCGCACCGCTGCTGCGCGCCTGGCTGCGGAGACTGGGGGAGCAGGGCGTGCGCTTTCATCCGCGACACCGCTGGCTGGGCTGGACGGAGGAGGGTACGCTGCGCTTTGCCACGCCCGATGGTGAAAGAAAAGTCGGCGCTGGCGAGACGGCAATCGTGGTACTGGCGCTGGGCGGCGGCAGCTGGGCGCGGCTCGGTTCCGACGGCGCCTGGCTGCCGCTGCTCGCCGCGCGCGGTATCGACAGCGCCCCGCTGCGCCCGGCCAATTGCGGCTTCGATTGCGCCTGGAGCGAACACCTGCGCAACCGCTTCGCCGGCCAGCCCGTCAAGGGCGTGACAGCCAGCTTCGGCAACATCAGCCGGCAGGGAGAGTTCATCGTCACACGCCATGGAGTCGAAGGCGGCCTGATCTACGCACTTTCCGCGCCGCTGCGCGATGCCATCGAACGGAACGGTCACGCCACCCTCAGCATCGACCTGGCGCCCGGCCGCGAATTGGCGCGCCTGACCGCCGACCTGCAGCAACCTCGCGGGCGCGATTCGCTGGCCAACCACCTGCGCCGCCGCGCCGGCATCACAGGCGTCAAGGCGGGCCTGCTGCGCGAAGTCGCCAGCGCCGCACAACTGGATGATCCCGCGCAACTCGCGGCATTGCTCAAGGCGTTGCCGCTCACGCTAAGTGCCCCGCGCCCCATCGACGAAGCCATCAGCACGGCCGGCGGCGTGCGTTTTGACGAACTGACGGATGCGTTAATGCTGCACAAGCTGCCCGGCGTTTTCTGTGCCGGCGAAATGCTCGACTGGGAAGCGCCGACCGGTGGCTACCTGCTCACCGCTTGCCTGGCCAGCGGTCGCGTCGCCGCTCGAGGCGTGCTCGACTATCTCAAAGCAACTCAACCGCCTCTTTTACCCGGACACATTCCTCGATCATGACCTTCTGGCTACGCTTCGCCGCTGATGGCACGGAACATTTCGGCACCCTCGAAAACGCGACGGTCACCACATGGAGCGGCGACATGTTTGCCGACCCGCAACCGACGCAGCGTCATTACCCGCTGGATGCCGTGCGCATCCTCACGCCCTGTCGGCCAAGCAAGATGATCGGGCTGTAGAACAACTTCCATGAGCGTGCCGAGAAAGAGGGTTTGCAACGCCCCGCGCATCCGCTCTATTTCCTCAAGAGCAACAACTGCTTCGCCGCGCACGGTGACACCATCCGCCGCCCGGCGGGTTACGCGGGGGCGGTAGTATTCGAAGCAGAGCTCGGCATCGTCATCGGCCGGCGTGTTTCCACCATCGACGCGGCGGCGGCGGCGGCGGCGATCTTCGGCTACACCTGTGTGAATGACGTCACCGCGCGCGACCTGATGCGGCTCGACCCGGCCTTCGTGCATTGGACACGGGCCAAGGGTTTCGACAGCTTCGGCGTATTCGGCCCCGTTATCGCCACAGGTCTCGACCCCGCGCAATTACACGTGCGTGCCGTCATCTCCGGCGAAGAGCGCCAGAACTATCCGGTGAGCGACATGTTCTTCTCACCGGCGGAGATCGTCAGCCGGATTTCACATGACATGACGCTGGAACCCGGTGATGTCATCGCCTGCGGTACCTCGGTTGGCGCGGGGCCGCTACGAGAGAGCGATACGGTCGAAGTGGCGATTGACGGCATCGGCAATCTGACCAATATCTTCCGTTAGCCGATCCAGTACCGGCATTTGCCTCGAATGAGGGGGCCTCCATTAGTCGGCGCTGGCGGGACGGCGGGTTCCGACACTTTCCCGTGCTAAATCAGCAATTGACTGTAGCGCCCAGCGTCAGCGATACTCTGCCAAGGCCATTGCATTTCCTATCCTTATGACAGCACCCATCCAGCCGCGCAGCAGTGCACTGCGAATTCTCTTCAGCGTGCTGGCTTTGCTTGCCTTGGTTGCGTATGGCTACTCGGCCATCAGCAACTGGCGCGAGGTCCGGCGTGGGCTGGAAAGCGGGTTGGCTTACGAGAACAAACTGCTGACTCAGGCCGTACGCGCCACCATGGCGACACACTCAGTGATGCTGAAAGCTATCGGCGAGGGCCTGCTGCTGCTCGGTGCGCTGGAGCAACCCGAGAACGGCCGCGAGTTTATCGAAAAAATGCAGCGCACCGATCCGGGCATGGCAGGATTCGGGTTCGCCCGAGCCGATGGTCAACTGCTGCTGATCAGTCGCGTTCCCGCAGGCCAGGTACTGCCCAACCTGATGGCAAGCGCGGATAGCCGTGACAGCTTCAACGCAGTGCTCGAAGCCAAAGCCATGCAGGTAGGACGACCCTATTTCCAGAAGCAGCTCGGTGAGTGGGTGATCCCCATCCGCCAGCCGTTTTACGACGCCTTCGGCAAGCCGCTGGTGGTAATGACCGCCGGCTACCGCATCGAAGGTGGCAACGCGGCCTGGGCACAACTGGCGACAGGGCCGGATGTCACGGTCCTGCTGGTGCGCAACGACGGTTACCGTCAGTATCAGCACCCGCTGCCCGGCCCGCACAGCGACGCACTGCTCGAACGCCTGTACGGCAAGCCAGCCCCTGCTCCGCTACTCGATGGCCTGCGGCAACTACCTGCCGCCGTAGGCACCGCCGAACTTATTCTGGACGGCGTACCGATGCTGGCCGCCTACAGCCGGCTCGACAACTATGGGCTTTACGCCGTGACCATGCGGCCGCTGGCGAACGCCACTCAAGCCGGTTGGGCAGCCGTTTTTACGCCCACGCTGTGGCTGCTCGGCTATCTCCTCGCCGCCTACGCCATCTACCGCCTTGCCCGCCAGCGGCAAATACTGGACGAGCACGAACTGTATGGTGTGACTGCATCGCTGCAGTCAATCCTCGCGGGTGCGAGCTACTCCATCATCTCGACCGACCTCACCGGCACCATCCGCAGCTTCAACGCGGCGGCTGAAAGCTTGCTCGGCTATACGGCAGACGAGCTCGTCGGCAAATCTACCCCGGCGATTTTCCATGACGCCAGCGAAGTTGCCGGCCGTGCGGCGGAACTTTCTGCCGAGTTTGGTGAAACGGTGCAACCGGGTTTCGATGTGTTAGTGATGCCGTTGCGTCACGTCCGGGACGGTGACAGCAAAGTCAGCAACCGCGAATGGACCTTTGTGAGCAAGGACGGCCGCCGCCTGCCGGTATCGCTCTCGGTGTCGGAGGTGCGCGGCGCCAGTGGCGAGACGACAGGCTTCATCGGCATTGCCCACGACATCACGGAGCGCAAGCAACGGGAGGAGGAAATCCGCAAGCTGCTGACGGAAAACGAAACGATCTTGAGCAACGCGTTGGTCGGCATCGTTTACCTCAAGCAGCGGCGCGTCGTCACCTGCAACCGGCGGCTTGAGGAAATCTTTCAATACGCTCCTGGCGAATTGATTGGCGAGTCTTCAGAACGGTTCTACGAATCCCGCGAAGCCTTCGAGCGGATCGGCAAGGTCGCCTATCAGGCGGCGGCAGAAGGCAAGAGCTACAACGAGGAACTGCCCCTGCGGCACAAGGATGGCAGCCTGTTCTGGGGCTCGTTGAGCGGCCGGGCAATTGATCCCGCCCATCCGCAAGAAGGCAGTATCTGGATTTATTCCGACATCACGGAGCGCAAGGCGGCAGAAGACAAGATCAACGAGCTGGCTTTCTACGACCAACTGACCGGTCTGCCCAACCGGACACTCCTGCTGGATCGATTGAAACAGGCGATGGCCGCCAATGCGCGCAGCGGCAGTTACGGTGCACTGCTGCTGGTCGACCTGGATAACTTCAAGACCGTCAACGACACCCTTGGCCATGACATGGGCGACTTGCTGCTGCAGCAGGTTGCGCAGCGCCTGACCACCTGTGTGCGTGCGGGAGATACTGTCGCCCGGCTGGGGGGAGATGAATTCGTGGTGATGCTGGAAAACTTGAGCACGAGTGACAGCGCTGCCGCGAACCAGACCGAAACCGTCGGTGAAAAGATTCTCGCCACGCTCAACCAGCCCTATCAACTCGGCAATGCCCATTGGCACAGCTCGCCGAGTATCGGCGTCATCCTGTTCAGCGGTGAACAGACCGGGATCGATGGCCTGCTGAAGCAGGCCGACCTCGCCATGTACAAGTCGAAGGAAGCCGGGCGCAATGCCTTGCATTTCTTCGATCCGGAGATGGAAGTCGTAGTGATGAAACGCGCCCACCTGGAAACGGACCTGCGCGAAGCAATCGCGAAGCAGCAGTTCCTGCTCCACTACCAGGCCCAGGTGGCGGGAAGTCAATTGACGGGTGCTGAAGTCCTGGTGCGCTGGCAGCACCCCCAACGGGGCATGGTGTCACCGCTCGAGTTCATTCCCTTTGCGGAGGAAACCGGATTGATCCTGCCCTTGGGGCACTGGGTGCTGGAAACGGCTTGCCGCCAATTGGCAGCATGGGCCACGCAACCCGACCTAGCGCACCTCACGGTTGCGGTCAACGTCAGCGCCCGACAGTTCCGCCAGACCGACTTCGTCGCCCAGGTGCTGGCGGTCCTCACGGAAACCGGGGCAAACCCGCAGCGGCTGAAACTGGAACTGACCGAGAGCCTGCTGGTCGCCAATGTGGAGGAAGTGATCGAAAAGATGCATGCGCTGAAGACCAGGGGCGTCGGTTTCTCGCTGGATGACTTCGGTACCGGGTATTCCTCCCTGGCTTACCTGAAGCGCCTTCCGCTGGATCAATTGAAGATCGATCAGTCTTTTGTGCGGGACGTACTCACGGACCCGAACGATGCGGCGATTGCCAGGACCGTCGTGGCGCTGGCGCAAAGTCTTGGGCTGGGCGTCATCGCCGAAGGCGTTGAGGTTGAAGCGCAGAGAGAGTTTCTTGCCAGCTTCGGCTGCCACGCCTATCAAGGGTATTTGTTCGGCCGGCCCTTGCCTGCCGATGACTTCGAACGCTTCGCCCGGCACGCCTCCCCGTCCAACGAATAAAGCGGGGGCCGTCAGCTGGCCGGATTATCGGCCGACCGGCGTAAAATGCGCCCCTTATCAAACGGAGCCTTCATTGTGAGCATCAGCCCCATTCAAGACATCGTGGCCGACATGCGTGCCGGCAAAATGGTCATCCTCGTCGACGAAGAGGATCGCGAAAATGAAGGCGATCTCGTCCTCGCTGCCGAGCATGTGACTCCCGAGGCGATCAATTTCATGGCGAAGTTTGGCCGCGGACTGATCTGCCTGACGCTCACCGAAAGCCGTTGCCGCCAGCTCGAATTGCCGCTGATGGTGCGCGATAACAAGGCGCAACACGGCACCGCCTTCACCGTTTCCATCGAAGCGGCCGAAGGCGTGACCACCGGCATCTCGGCCCACGACCGCTCACGCACGGTACAGGCCGCCGTGGCGAAACACGCCAAGCCGGCCGACATCGTCCAGCCCGGCCACATCTTTCCGTTGATGGCGCAAAAGGGCGGCGTGCTGGTACGCGCCGGCCATACCGAGGCGGGTTGCGACCTCGCACAGATAGGGGGCTGCGAACCGGCCGCCGTGATCTGCGAGATTCTCAAGGACGACGGCACGATGGCGCGCCTGCCCGACCTGCTGATCTTTGCCCAGGAGCATGGCCTGCGCATCGGCACGATCCGCGACCTGATCCAGTACCGTTCCGAAAACGAGAAGCTCGTCGAATGCGTGGCGGACAAGGCAGTGGAATGCGCTCACGGCAACTTCCGCCTGCGCGCCTTCGCCGACCGCACCAGCGGGGATGTGCATCTGACGCTGACACTGGGTGAAATTCGACCCGAGCTGGAAACTTTGGTGCGGGTCCATGAGCCAATATCGGTGCTCGATTTCCTCGACTGCAAGAGCCGCCGCCATACCTTCAGTATCGACCAGGCGATGCAGGCTATCGCCAGGGCGAACTGCGGCGTGATCGTGCTGTTGCATCGCGCCGAATCGGGAAAAGATCTGCTGGGTACCCTGCAGGCAGAGGATGGACGCCAGGCCGTGAAATGGGACCCGCGCATTTATGGCATCGGCGCGCAGATTCTGCGCGAACTGGGCGTCGGCAAGATGCGCCTGCTGGCTAGTCCGCGCAAGATGCCGAGCATGGCCGGCTTCGGCCTCGAAGTCTGCGGCTATCTGTCACCCGAAGGAGTCGCCTCATGAGCTTTACCCCGAACTCTGCAACATCGGCAACCGCCAACACAAACCTGGCGAACGGACGCTGCACCGACCTGCGCGAGATCGACACCAATCTGGCCGGTACCGGCTTGCGCGTCGGCATCGTCATGGCACGCTTCAATCAGGATGTGGGCGAAGGCCTGCTGTCGGGTTGCTGCCACGAGCTCAAGCGTCTCGGCGTGGCCCCCGCTGCGGTTACGCTGGTCAGCGTGCCCGGCGCGCTGGAAATTCCTCTGACACTGCAAACCATGGCGCAAAGCGGCAAGTTCGATGCGCTGGTCGCGCTGGGCTGCGTGATTCGCGGCGAGACCTACCACTTCGAAATCGTTTCGAACGAATCGGCGCGCGGCGTCACCGACGTGCAGCTGACTACCGGCATCCCCATCGCCAATGCGGTACTCACCGTGGAAAACGACGACCAGGCCTTGGTGCGTATGAACCAGAAAGGCATGGAAGCGGCCCAGTGCGCCGTCGAGATGGCCAATCTGCTGAAAGCCGTGAAGTGAACAGTACGCCAACCCCGCCAGTAAAACCCGGCGGCAAATCGCCGTCACCACGCCACCGTGCGCGCGAGTTCGTCGTGCAGGGGCTGTATCAATATCTGGTCGGCGGCCAGGATGCGGCGGCCATCATTACCCAGGCAGAATCGGTCGCCGGCTTCGAACGGGCCAATCGGGAGCTCTACGATGCCCTGCTTGAAGGCGTTCTGCAGGAGGAGGCCGCCTTGCAGGTGCTGCTCGAACCGCACATCGCGCGCCCCTGGGCGGAAGTCTCGCCGATCGAACGCGGCATCCTGCTGATCGCCGCCTGCGAACTCAAGCAGCATCCGGAAACACCCTACCGCGTCATCATCAACGAAGCCATCGAGCTGACCAAGTCCTATGGCGGCACCGACGGCCACAAGTTCGTGAATGGCGTGCTCGACAAGCTGGCGCCACAGTTAAGGCCGCATGAATTGCGGCCACACTAAAACCTCTCGAAATAACTATCCGGCGGCATGCCTTCCGAGTTTGCCCTGATCGACCGCCATTTCAAGCGACCTACCCGGCATACCGTGCTCGGCGTGGGCGACGACGGCGCCATCGTGCGACCGGGCGCCGGCTGCGAACTGGTCATCTCCACCGACATGCTGGTCGCCGGCACGCATTTTCTCGCCAACGCCGATGCCGAGGATCTCGGCTGGAAAACGCTGGCGGTAAATGTCTCGGACCTGGCCGCGATGGGCGCGCAACCCCGCTGGGCGCTGCTGGCCGTTGCTCTGCCTGCCGCTACCGAAAGCTGGATCGAAAAGTTTGCGCACGGATTCTTCACCTGTGCCGACACGTTCGGCATCGATGTCATCGGCGGCGATACGACGCAGGGGCCGCGTAATTTCTGCGTGACGATCTTCGGCGAAGTACCGGCAGGCACCGCGTTGCTGCGTTCGGGCGCGCAACCCGGCGACGAAATCTGGGTGTCCGGCACACCCGGTCGCGCCGCACTCGGCTTGGCGCACCTGCAAGGACGCATCGTTTTGGCCGAACCGCTATTGTCTGATTGCCTGGCGGCCTTGCACCGTCCGCAGCCGCACGTGGCGCTCGGGCTGGCGCTGCGGGGAATCGCGACAGCCGCCATCGATGTTTCCGACGGCTTGCTCGCCGACCTCGGACACATATTAGAGGCCTCCGGCGTAGCCGCGACGCTGACGCTTGCCGTCCCCATTCACGCGGCAGGAGCGGCTGACGCCGTCCTGCCAGCGCCGACTTTTGAGGACAACTGCTACCTTTCCGGCGGCGACGACTATGAACTGGTCTTTACCGCACCCGCGTCGCGCCATGCCGAGATCGCGGCATTGGCCATAACCTTGGCGCTGCCGCTCACCTACCTGGGCAATATCGCAGCCGGCACACCGGGCGCATTGACGGTGCGGGATGCCGCCGGTCAGGCATTCGAAGTTACCCGACGCGGTTACGACCACTTCGGATAAGCTCGCCATCATGGCCAAACTCCCCGCGCCGCCGCTTTCCTTCCTGCTGCGTCACCCCGCCCACCTGATTGCCTGCGGCTTCGGCAGCGGGCTGTCGCCTTTCGCGCCCGGCACGGCCGGCACCCTGTTCGCCTGGCTGACCTATTCCTTCATGCGCGACTGGTTTCCCGATGACGCGACCTTCGCGGTGATTCTTCTGCTGTGCTTCGCCATGGGCGTAACAGCTTGCCAGATCACCGGCCGTAACCTAGGCGTCGTCGACCACGGCAGCATTGTCTGGGACGAGATCGTGCCGTTCTGGGCTGTGCTGTTCCTGACGCCGGACGTCTGGACGTGGCAGCTCGCCGCATTTTTGTGGTTCCGCCTCTACGACATTACCAAGCCGGCGCCGGCAGATTATTTCGATAGCCAGGTGAAGAATGGCCTCGGCGTGATGATGGACGATGTGATTGCCGCCGCCTACACGATATTGACGCTGGCCATCTTCAAGGCATTGATCGAGCGGCTGTTTTGATGGATGCGGCACTGCTGGCACTCTCGGAAGAAGTTGGTGCGATCTGCCGCGCGCGCGGCCTGATGATCGCGACCGCAGAATCCTGCACCGGCGGCTGGGCGGCACAAGTCATCACCCACACGCCGGGAAGCTCGGCGTGGTTTGAGCGCGGCTTCGTGACCTATACAAATGAGGCAAAAACGGCTATGCTAGGTGTTCATATGGACACTATAGATAAATTCGGTGCAGTCAGCGTCGAAACGGCGGGTGAAATGGCCAGCGGGGCATTAAAAAATTCCAATGCCTTGATTTCATTGGCTATCACCGGGGTAGCCGGCCCGACGGGTGGCTCACCTGATAAGCCTGTAGGGACCGTATGCTTCGGTTGGTGTTTGCGCAATAACGGGCTGATTGAAACGCCGTCCTGCCAGCGCCGACTTTTTGCAGGTGATCGCGAAGCGATCCGGCGTCAATCGGTAATTTATGCATTGAATGGCCTGATTGACTGCGCAAGAAACATGCCATAATCCGCACAACCTTTAGAAGGAACATCATGGACGAGAACAAGAGCAAGGCCCTGCAAGCGGCCCTCGCACAAATCGAAAAGCAGTTCGGCAAGGGCTCCATCATGAAGATGGGTGAAGGCCTGGCGACCGATGACATCCAGACCGTCTCGACCGGTTCGCTCGGGCTGGATATTGCGCTGGGCATCGGCGGCCTGCCACGCGGGCGAGTGGTGGAAATTTATGGCCCGGAATCCTCCGGCAAGACCACGCTGTGTCTGCATATCGTCGCCGAAGTCCAAAAGGCTGGCGGTACCGCCGCCTATATCGATGCGGAAAATGCCCTCGACCCTGGTTACGCGGCCAAATTGGGCGTGAATGTGCCCGACCTGCTGATCTCGCAGCCCGATACGGGCGAGCAGGGGCTGGAAATCACCGACATGCTGGTGCGCTCGGGCGGTGTCGACCTGATCGTCATCGACTCGGTGGCGGCGCTGACGCCCAAGGCTGAAATCGAAGGCGAGATGGGCGACCAGCTGCCCGGCCTGCAGGCCCGCCTGATGTCGCAGGCACTGCGCAAGCTCACCTCCAATATCAAGCGCACCAATACGCTGGTGATCTTCATCAACCAGATCCGCATGAAGATCGGCGTGATGTTTGGCAGCCCCGAAACTACCACCGGCGGTAACGCACTCAAGTTCTACGCCTCGGTACGCATGGACATCCGCCGTACCGGCGCCATCAAGAAGGGCGACGAGGTGATCGGCAACGAAACCAAGGTAAAGGTCGTCAAGAACAAGGTGGCGCCGCCGTTCCGCGAAGCGCATTTCGACATTCTGTATGGCGAAGGGATTTCACGGCAGGGCGAAATCGTCGAATTGGGCGTCGAGCACAAGTTCATCGACAAATCCGGCGCCTGGTATGCCTACAACGGCGAAAAAATCGGCCAGGGCAAGGACAATGCGCGCGAATACCTGCGCGAGCATGCCGACATCGCCCGCGAGATCGAGAACAAGATTCGCACCGCCGTCGGCGTGGTAGCCATGGCGGCAGTTTCCAAGGCGGCCGAGGCCGAGTGAGCAGTTTGCGACAGCGCGCGATCAGTCTCCTGGCACGACGCGAACACACCCGCGTCGAGTTGATCCGCAAGCTGTCGCCCCATGGCACATCCGAAGAAATCGACACCGTGTTGAACGAACTTGCCAGGACCGGCCTGCAATCCGACGCCCGTTTCGCCGAAAGCTACGTGCGCAGCCAGTCTGCCCGCTTGGGGGCGGCGCGCCTGCGCCAGTCGCTGCGCACTAAAGGCGTGGCTACAGAGTTGATCGAATCCGGGCTCGTCGACCTGCCGGATGAAATGGAACGGGCCCACGAAGTCTGGACAAATAAGTTTGCCGCAGCGCCGGCCGACGCCCGTGAATGGGCGAAGCAGGCGCGCTTTCTGCAAGGGCGCGGATTTTCCTCCGACGTCATCCGCAAATTACTAAAAGAGATCGAGGCATGACCACGCTCTCCGCCCACAACCTCTACAAGAAATTTCGTGCGCGTACCGTCGTCAAGGATGTCAGCATGCACGTCGATGGGGGCGAGGTGGTCGGACTGCTCGGCCCCAACGGTGCCGGCAAGACCACCTGTTTTTACATGATCGTCGGTTTGATCGCCTCCGATGGCGGCGATATCGTCATTACCGACAGCGACAAGGGCGGCAAGGAAACCCGGCTAACCCACATGCCGATTCACAGCCGTGCAAAGTTGGGGCTTTCCTACCTGCCGCAGGAAAACTCGGTGTTCCGCAAGCTGACAGTAAGCGAAAATATCCGCGCGGTACTGGAGTTGCAGGACTACGACGCACCCTCGCTGGAAACCCGGCTGGATGAGCTCCTCGAAGAACTGCACATCACCCATCTGCGCGACCAGCGGGCAGCAGCCTTGTCGGGTGGCGAGCGCCGCCGCGTCGAAATCGCCCGCGCGCTGGCAACTTCGCCGCGCTTCATCCTGCTCGACGAACCTTTCGCCGGCGTGGACCCGATCGCCGTGCTGGACATCCAGAAGATCATCCGGTTCCTCAAGGAACGTGGTATCGGCGTGTTGATCACCGACCACAACGTGCGTGAAACCCTCGGCATCTGCGACCGTGCCACCATTATCAATGAGGGCGAAGTATTGGCGGCTGGACATCCTGAAGAAATCATCAATAATGAAAGCGTACGCCGCGTGTATCTCGGTGAGCACTTCAAGATGTAATGAAACAAACGCTCCAGCTCAGGCTTTCGCAACATCTCGCGCTGACGCCGCAGTTGCAGCAGTCGATTCGCCTGTTGCAACTGTCTTCGCTGGAACTCAACCAGGAAATCGAGCAGGCTCTGCAGGAAAATCCCTTGCTGGAACGCGATGAGGCCGGGGAAGCCGCCTTGTTTTCCGGTGCCGGCGACGCGCTTTCCCATACCCAGAAAGATGAGCAGCCCTCCGCACCGGCTCAGGAAGAGCGCGAGTATGCCGCCGAGCCCGAGTGGGGGCACGATGGCATGGACTGGCCGGCTTCCGGCAGCCAGCGCAACCCGCGCGACCCGAACGACGAGAGCGATGCCGATGCCGGCGAGTTGCAGGCTGCCGCGACCAGCCTGCGCGATCATTTGATCAGCCAGTTGGCCCTGAGCCAGTTGTCAGGGCGTGATCGCTTGCGCGTGGCATTTCTGGTCGAGGCGCTCAACGATGACGGGTATCTGGCACAGACACTCGAAGAACTCGTCGACGTCTTGCCCGAAGACTTCGCCGGCGAGTCGGACGAGGTGCTGGAAGACCTGTCCATCGCGCTCAAGCATCTGCAAAGCCTCGATCCGCCGGGTGTCGGTGCACGTAACCCGCGTGAATGCCTGTTGCTACAGCTGGCCAATCTGCCGCCTTCCGCCGACAATACCCTGGCCACGGCCATCGTCGCCAACCATCTGGAACAACTGGCGAACCGCGATTACGCAAAGATCAAGAAGGCGCTGGGTTGCGAAGACGAGGCCTTGCGCGATGCGCAAACGCTGATCCGCTCGCTCAATCCGCGCCCCGGCGCGCAGTTTGCCGCACTCGACACGCGCTACATCGTGCCCGATGTTGTCGTGCGCAAGCTGCGCGGCAGTTGGGTCGTCAATCTCAACCAGGAGGCCATGCCGCGCCTGCGCATCAACCGGCTGTATGCCAGTCTCCTGCGCCAGCAGCGCAGCAACGGCGGTAGCAACCTCGCCGGCCAGCTGCAGGAAGCCAAGTGGCTGATCAAGAACGTGCAGCAGCGTTTCGATACCATCGCGCGCGTTTCGCAGGCCATCGTCGATCGCCAGCGCGCCTTCTTTGATCACGGTGAAGTGGCGATGCGGCCGCTGACCTTGCGCGAAATCGCGGAAACCGTGGAATTGCACGAATCAACCATTTCGCGCGTGACGACGCAAAAGTATCTGGCCAGTCCGCGCGGCGTCTATGAACTCAAATATTTTTTTGGCAGCCACGTCGCCACCGACACGGGCGGCGCGGCGTCATCCACCGCGATCCGAGCGCTGATCAAGCAGCTGGTGGGCGCCGAGAACGGTCAAAAGCCGCTCTCCGACGCCCGCATCGCGGAAATCCTCGGCGAGCAAGGGATTGTCGTTGCGCGGCGCACCGTCGCCAAGTACCGGGAATCCCTGAGCATACCGCCGGTTAATCTACGCAAAACACTCTAGAGGAGACATCATGAACCTCAATATCACTGGACACCATGTCGAAGTCACCCCCGCGCTACGTGAATATGTCACCGGGAAGGTAGACAAGGTCCTCCGTCATTTCGACCACGTCACCAGCGTCCATGTGATTCTCACGGTGGAAAAGCTCGTGCAGAAAGCCGAGATCACGCTGCACGTCAAAGGCAAGGACATTTATGCCGACAGTAGCGATGCCGATCTCTACGCTTCCATCGACAAGCTGGTCGACAAGCTTGACCGGCAGGTGCTCAAACATAAGGACAAGGTTTCCGACCACGTCCGCGAGCGCCCACAAGTCGAGGAAAGCTGATTCGTTCAAAAATAGCGCAAATGAGGTAACAAATTTCCCCCATTTGCCAGCGGCGGGACGAGGTATATACTTCGCCACCGCTGCTGGGAAACCCTCCACGGCAAATTTATTAAGGGTGCCTGGGCGATCCCCCCACCACGATGAACCTCATAGCCAAACTTTTGACCGTCGACAATGTTGTCGTCGATCTTGATGCGAGCAGCAAGAAGCGCGTCTTCGAGCAGGCCGGCCTGCTCTTTGAAAACCATCACGGCATTGCCAGAAGCGCCGTTTACGACGCACTGTTCGCCCGCGAAAAAATGGGCTCGACCGGCCTCGGGCTGGGCATCGCCATTCCGCACGGCCGCATCAAGGGTCTCAAGCAGGCGCAGGGTGCCTTTCTGCGCCTGGCGACACCCGTGCAGTTCGATGCGCCTGACGGCCAGCCTGTTGGACTCGTCTTTGTTCTACTGGTACCCGAAGCTGCCACCGAACATCATCTGCAACTGCTTTCCGAGTTGGCCCAGATGTTCAGCGACAAAGCGTTCCGCGAACAACTGATCGCCGCGCCGGATGTGGCGGCGGTGCATACCCTCTTCACGCAGTGGCAGTCGGCCAGCTGATCGTCGCGCAGCTGTTCGAGCGTAATCGCGAACGGCTGCAACTCACCTGGATCGGCGGCACGCTCAACCGCCCGATCGCGGTCAATCGCGACGACGTTTCGCCGGCCGACCTGATCGGCCACCTCAACCTGATCCACCCGGATCGTGTGCAGGTGCTCGGCTCGCCGGAAATCCTCTGGTTCAAGCGCCACACCAAGGATGGCGCCGGTAAGGGCGAACACCATTTTTCGCAGATTATCGGTGCGCGCCCGCCTGCGCTGATCGTCGCCGACGACTGCGATGTCCTCGATGAAATCCGCAGTGCCTGCGAGGCCAGTGACACCGCGCTGTTCACCACGCCATTAGCCACCGCACAAGTCATCGATTCGCTGCGCGTCTATGTCTCGCGACAACTGGCAGAAAGCATCACCCTGCACGGTGTCTTCGTGGATGTATTGGGCATCGGCGTCCTTGTCACCGGCGATTCCGGGGTCGGCAAGAGCGAGCTCGGCCTTGAGCTGATCACCCGCGGCCATGGCCTGGTCGCCGACGATGTGGTCGAGGTTTCACGCATCGCCTTGGACGCACTCGAAGGCCGCTGCCCCGAACTGCTCAAGGATTTCATCGAGGTGCGCGGTCTCGGCCTGCTCAACATCCGCACGGTCTTCGGCGAAACCGCCTGCCGGCGCAAGATGCGCCTCAAGCTGATTGTTCACCTGCAACGTCCCAATGCCACTGTACCGGAAATGGCGCGCCTGCCGCTCGACGCACTGACCGAGAACATACTTGGTGTACCGGTACGCAAGGTCGTGCTACCGGTCGCCGCCGGTCGCAACCTCGCAGTGCTGCTCGAAGCGGCGGTACGCTCGACAATTCTGCTGCTGCGCGGCATCGACAGCATGGAAGAATTTCTACAGCGTCAGCAACAGGCGCTGGAAGACAACGACCCCAATTAACTGTCGTTCACGCGCGTTCAACTCACGCGACGTGCCGGAAACTGGGCCGTAAAGGTACTACCAACGCCCGGCGCACTCTTGATCGACAGGGTCGCCTGGTGACGTTCCAGCACATGCTTGACGATCGCCAGGCCAAGCCCGGTTCCGCCACTGTCGCGCGAGCGGCCACGATCCACGCGATAAAAACGCTCGGTGAGGCGTGGCAAGTGGTGGGAGTCAATGCCAATGCCGGTATCCGCAACCTCGAAGACTGCGCCGCTGCCATTGATTTTTTGCCAGCGCAAGGTAATGCAACCACCGTCCGGCGTGTAACGCACGGCGTTGCTGGCGAGGTTGCTGAACGCACTGTGCAGTTCGCGGCTGCTCCCCAGCAAAGACTGCGGACCACTATTTTCGATCACCAGTTCATGGCGTCCGCCCGAAAGCGCTTGTGTTTCTTCATGCACCGAGGCAAGCAGAGTGGCAACATCCACGCTCTCTTCCTGCGGCGGCGCATCGGTTTCCAGTGTCGATAACGTCAGCAAATCTTCGATCAGGGTTTGCATACGATGCGCGTAATCGAGCGCCATGTCGAGAAACTGCACGATCTCGTCGGATGGCGTCGGATGTTCAGTATTGACGATGCTGTCTCTTGCGGTCTCCAGAAATCCCTGTACCACCGTCAGGGGGGTACGCATCTCATGCGATACATTGGCGACAAAATCACGCCGTACGCTTTCCAGCCGGTCCAGCTGCGTCAGGTCCTCAACCAGTAGCAGGGTTCGGCCTGCGGAAAACGGTGCGCCACGGATATGCAGGACATGGCCGGGATTCCGCAGCGGACGCATCACCAGGGGCGGAAGCGGCTCGTCACTTTTTTGCTGCTGGTCGAGAAAAGCTATTAATTCCGGCTCGCGCATCAGGTGAGTGACCGGCACGCCGATATCCTGCTGCTGGTCGAGGCCGAGCAGCAACTCGGCACGCGAGTTCATCCACTCGATAATGCGCCCCTCGTCAAGAATCAATACGCCTTCAGGTAGCGCCTCGGTGGCGAGACGAAAGCGCTCGACCATTTCGTGCAACTCCTCGCGCTGCTTCGACGCCTGGCGCGCCCGGCGGTGCAAGGCCAGGAACGCATCCGACCAACGGCCGCTCGACTGTGGCACGGGCGTGCCGATAGGTTGCGTGGCCCACGCTGTCAGCCTGGCAAGTTGTCGTTCATGGCGCGCCAGGAGTAGCAGGGCAACGGTAGCCAGGGCAACAGCAGAAGCCAGCGGCCCCCAGAGTAACCATACCGGCAGACCCACCACGCAAAGCAGGCCACTCGCCCACATTAAGCCGGCCAGCATCAATCAGTCTTCCGCAACAGAAAATCGATAGCCGCTGCCACGCACGGTCTGCACCAGCCGGTCAAGCCCCGAATCTTCCAGCGCCGCACGCAGGCGGCGGATATGCACATCGACGGTACGCTCCTCGACAAACACGTGATCACCCCACACCTGGTCGAGCAATTGATCGCGCGAATGCACCCGTTCGGGATGCGTCATCAGGAAATGCAGCAGACGGAATTCGGTGGGGCCGAGATTGACCTGACTACCCGCCGCGAAAACGCGGTGCGCTGAGGGATCGAGCTTCAGCCCATCCGCCTCGACGGCATCCTCGGTCGCCTGCGGCCGGCCACGTCTGAGCACGGCCTGGATGCGCGCCAGCAACTCGCGCGGTGAAAATGGCTTGGTGACGTAATCATCGGCACCGCTTTCAAGCCCCGTTACCTTGTCGCGCTCTTCGCCGCGCGCCGTTAGCATGATGATCGGCACATTTCTCGTGCGCGCATCGGCACGCAGGCGACGCGCAAAATCGAGTCCGCTCATGCCGGGCAGCATCCAGTCGAGAAGTATCAGGTCAGGCAAAGCTACGTTGATTTGCCGCAGGGCCGTTTCTGCATCCAGCGCTGCAACAACCAGATGTCCATGGCGTCGCAAATTGGTGGCAATCAGCATCTGGATCGCCGGTTCGTCTTCAACGACCAGTATGGAGGCGGGCATGGTAAATAGTTTTGTCTGTCATGGGTGCATCAAGTCTATTGCAGGCAAATGATAGTTTTGTGACAGCACCCGCCGGCCTTCCATGAATACGGCGTGCCTTGCGCTATGATAGACGGCCCCAATATGGTACTGACCTCAAATCAGATCCTCACACGACATCATGGCCGGACTCGACAAAAACACCCCGCACCCCACCGAAATCAAATTGCACCAGAAGTCGCGCGAGATGGAGCTTTCTTTTGCCGACGGCAGCAATTTTCGCCTGTCTTTCGAATTCTTGCGCGTTTTTTCGCCATCCGCCGAGGTGCGCGGCCACGGCCCCGGGCAGGAAACCCTGCAAACCGGCAAGCGCAATGTCGATATCAAGGCGGTCGAACCGGTCGGCAATTATGCGGTCCAACCGTTTTTCTCCGATGGCCACGATACCGGCATTTACTCCTGGGACTTGCTCCACCGCCTCGGCGTGAACAAGGATGAGCTATGGGCGGATTACCTAACCCGTCTTGAAGGGGCTGGTGCCAGTCGGGACGTAGACTCGACCACCCTGCCTCCAAAAACAGGTGGTAGTTGCGGTAGCAAGCACTAACTTCTATTAGGATAAATTTGATGGCAGAAACACACTTCGGCTTCGAAAACGTCCCCGAAGGCGAGAAGGCTGGTCGCGTCAAAGGCGTTTTTTCCTCAGTCGCCGACAAATACGACCTAATGAATGACGTGATGTCGGCCGGCCTGCACCGGTTCTGGAAGCTCTTTGCCCTGCAGATCGCCGGTGCGCGCTCGGGTGAACGGGTGCTCGACATTGCCGGGGGTACCGGTGACCTGGCCTCCGCCTTCCGCAAAAAGGTCGGGGCGACGGGTGAAGTCTGGCTCACCGATATCAACAATGCCATGCTGTCGCGCGGTCGCGACCGCCTCCTCGATGAGGGCAAGCTTGGCCCATTAGCGCAGTGCGATGCCGAGAAACTGCCTTTTCCGGATAATTACTTCGATGTCGTTACCGTGGCGTTCGGGCTGCGCAACATGACGCACAAGGAGCAGGCACTCACTGAGATGCGCCGCGTGCTGCGCCCGGGCGGTCGCCTGCTGGTTCTTGAATTCTCGAAAGTCTGGGAGCCGTTGGCCCCCGCTTACGATTTTTATTCGTTCAAAGTCTTGCCTTGGCTTGGCCAGAAAATTGCTAATGATTCCGACAGCTACCGCTATCTGGCAGAATCCATCCGCATGCACCCGAATCAGGAGACACTGAAGGGCATGATGGAACAAAGCGGCCTGGGTCGTGTCGACTACTTCAACCTGACGGCGGGCGTCGTTGCGCTGCACCGTGGTTACAAAATCTGAACGGAGACTCTATGAAACGTACTCTTATTACCTTGATTGCTGCATTCGTCACTTTCACCAGTCTCGGCATTGTTTCTTCCGATGCCGAAGCAAAACGGCTGGGCGGTAGCAAGTCCTTCGGCATGTCGCGCAGTACCACGCCGGCGCAGTCGTCCGCCGTGCCGCCCAAGTCGGCGACCGCCCCCACCCAGCAGGCGGCACCCGGCGCTGCACCGGCTGCAGCTGCGCAAGCCGCCGGCAAGCGTAGCTGGCTCGGCCCTATCGCGGGTCTCGCAGCCGGCATCGGCCTGGCCGCCCTGCTCTCACATTTCGGCATGGGTGAAGGTGTCGCCAACTTCCTGATGATTGCCCTTCTGGTCATGGCGGCAATCTTTGTCGTCCGCCTGCTGCTCCGTAAGAAAGAGCCCCAGAGCGCAATGCAATATGCGGGTGCTGGAGCCGGCGCGCAGCGCGTCGAACCCATGCACTTTGATGCAGCAGAAGTCGGCGCTGGCGGGACGGCGACACCGGCAACTTCAGCCAATATTCCTGCAGATTTCGACAGCACGGGCTTCCTGCGTCAAGCAAAGCTCAATTTTGTGCGCCTGCAAGCCGCCAATGACCGTGGCGATATGGACGATATCAAGAGCTTTACCGGGCCCGAGATCTTCGCCGAGGTGCAGTTGCAATATGAGGAGCGTGGCCGCACCCCGCAGCAGACCGATGTTGTCGACCTCGATGCCAGCCTGCTCGAGGTCGTGACAGAAAATAATCAGCACATCGCCAGCGTGCGCTTTCACGGCCTGCTAAGCGAAGAGAGCGGTGCTGCCGCTGCACCGTTTGATGAAATCTGGCACCTGACCAAACCCCTCGATGGCAGCCGTGGTTGGCTGGTGGCCGGTATTCAGCAGATCAGCTGATGCTCGAACAAGTTTTCCTCGCCGCCCTCGACCACCTCCTGGGCGGCGCCCATTGGGCACAGGCCCGGCTTAAGCCGTTTGCCGGCCGGCGCGCCCGGATCGAAATGCCGCCAATCGTTTTTGCATTTGAAATCAATGCCGATGGCCGGGTGCAGCAAAACCCCGACCCGACCGCAACAGATGTCACCATCCGCCTGCCGGCCGACACGCCATTTCTGTTGCCGCAGGGTTTGGAAAAGGTAATGGCCCTTGCCAGCGTGGATGGCAATGCCGAATTCGCCACCGAACTGTCTTTCGTCTTCCGTCAGTTGCGCTGGGATGCCGAGGAGGATCTTTCCAGAGTAGTGGGTGACATTGCCGCGCATCGCCTGGTACAGGGTGCTGGCCGCTTTGCTGCCTGGCAGAAACAAGCAGCAGTTAACCTGGCCGAAAACCTTGCCGAATATCTGTCGCAGGAAAATCCACTGCTAATCCCTGTGCATGAATTCGGCGCATTTCGTACAGACATCATGCGCCTGAACGCCGATTTGTTACGTCTCGAGAGCCGCGCCAAACCGCTTGCGTGACTACATAAATCATACCCGCCGTCTCGCCACAGCCGATTTTTTTACGCGCATAAAAGAAAAGGGCAGCCAAGGCTGCCCTTTGCGGTCCACTATCTGAAATAACCCGCTTGCTTACCTGCTACGACGCAACTTCTGGATTGCGGCAAGTTGGGCCACTGCTTCAGCCAGCTCCGCCTGCGCGCGCGCGTAATCCATTTCTGCGCTCCTTTCAGTCATCGCTTCTTCGGCCTTGCGCTTGGAGTCCAGTGCTTTCGCCTCGTCAAGATCCTTGCCGCGAATCGCCGTGTCAGCCAGCACGGTAACCAGCCCCGGCTGCACCTCGAGGATGCCTCCGGCAACAAAGATCAACTCTTCCTGATCCTGCTGTGGCAGCTTGAGGCGCACGGCACCCGGCTTGATGCGCGTCATCAACGGCATGTGGCCAGGCAGGATGCCAAGCTCGCCGGCTTCGCCGGGCAAGACGACAAACTCGGCCAAGCCGGAGAAGATCGACTCCTCCGCACTGACGACATCTACGTGAACGGTCATTGTCATGGTGTGACCTTTTGCTAGGGTGCTTATTGCAGGGTTTTGGCTTTCTCGAAAGCTTCCTCGATGCCACCGACCATGTAAAAGGCCTGCTCGGGCAGTCCGTCGCATTCACCATTGACGATCATGTTGAAGCCCTTGATCGTTTCCTTGAGCGTGACGTACTTGCCGGCCGAGCCGGTAAATACTTCGGCGACGAAGAAGGGCTGCGACAGGAAGCGCTGGATCTTGCGCGCGCGCGACACGATAAGCTTGTCTTCCGGAGCTAGTTCGTCCATGCCCAGAATGGCGATGATGTCGCGCAGTTCCTTGTAACGCTGGAGGGTTGCCTGCACCTTGCGGGTGGTGTTGTAATGCTCTTCGCCAATGACATGCGGATCGACCTGGCGCGAGGTGGAGTCGAGCGGGTCGACCGCCGGGTAGATACCCAGCGAGGCGATGTCGCGCGACAGCACGACGGTAGCATCAAGATGGCCGAAGGTGGTAGCGGGAGAAGGATCGGTCAAGTCATCGGCTGGAACATACACGGCCTGGATCGAGGTGATCGAGCCAGTCTTGGTTGAGGTAATACGTTCCTGCAGTTTGCCCATTTCCTCGGCCAGCGTTGGTTGGTAGCCCACGGCAGAAGGCATGCGACCCAGCAGGGCGGACACTTCGGTACCCGCCAGCGTAAAGCGGTAAATGTTATCGACGAAAAAGAGAATGTCGCGGCCTTCGTCGCGGAAGGCTTCGGCCATGGTCAGGCCGGTCAGCGCGACGCGCAGGCGGTTGCCGGGAGGTTCGTTCATCTGGCCGAACACCATGCCGACCTTGTCGAGCACGTTGGACTCTTTCATTTCGTGATAGAAGTCGTTTCCCTCGCGGGTGCGCTCGCCGACGCCGGCGAATACCGACAGGCCGGCGTGCTGCTTGGCAATGTTGTTGATCAGTTCCATCATGTTCACAGTCTTGCCGACGCCGGCGCCGCCGAACAAGCCGACCTTGCCGCCCTTGGCGAACGGGCAGACCAGATCGATCACCTTGATGCCGGTTTCGAGCAGTTCGACCGAAGGCGAAAGATCGCGGAAAGCCGGGGCTTTCTGGTGAATGGCGCGCCGCACATCAGTGCCGATCGGACCGGCTTCGTCGATCGGACGGCCCAGCACATCCATGATGCGGCCGAGCGTGGCCTGGCCGACGGGCACCGAGATCGGCGTACCGGTGTCATTCACCTTCATGCCGCGCCGCAGGCCATCCGACGAACCCATGGCGATGGTCCGCACCACACCGTCACCGAGTTGTTGCTGAACCTCGAAGGTCAGGCCTTCTTCGCCGCCTTTTTCGCTCGGGTCGATCAATAGGGCGTTGAAGACCTTGGGCATTGCTCCGCGCGGGAATTTGATGTCTACCACTGCGCCAATGCACTGCACGATTTGTCCGTTGCTCATGGTTTTTCCTTAAACGCTAAATCGTTAACCCTCAATCGCGGCGGCACCGCCGACGATCTCGGAAATTTCTTTGGTAATCGACGCCTGACGGGCCTTGTTGTAAATCAGCTGCATTTCCTTGATAACCACACCGGCATTATCTGTCGCCGCCTTCATGGCCACCATCCGTGCACTTTGTTCCGAGGCCATGTTCTCAGCCACCGCCTGGTAGATCAGCGCTTCGACATAACGGATCAACAGATCGTCAATCACGACGCGCGCATCCGGTTCGTAGAGGTAATCCCATGAACCTTCCGGCGTACCGAGCCGCTCGCCCGTCAGGGGCAACAACTGCTCCATCACCGGTTCCTGGCGCATGGTGTTGATGAAGCGGGTATAGGCGATGTGCACAACGTCGAGTTCGCCCTTCTGGAAGGCGTCGATCATGACCTTCATCGGCCCGATCATTTTTTCGAGGTGTGGTGTGTCGCCCAGAAACACGGCTTGCGAAATCACGTTGGCGCCAAGGCGCTGCATGAAGCCCAGACCCTTGTTGCCAAGACAGGTGGCACGGATATCCTTCGCCCCGGCTGCTTCCCATTGCCGCAGGGCATTCAGTACTTGCCGCAGCACGTTGGTGTTGAGGCCGCCGCAGAGGCCCTTGTCGGTCGTCACCACCACCACGCCGACACGTTTCGGTGCTTCATCCGCCTTGTTCTTGCCCAGGAATGGGTGCCGATATTCTGTAACGTTAGCCGAGGCGAGGTTGGCCGCCAAGTGACGGATCTTCTCGCTGTAGGGGCGGGCGGCGCGCATCCGGTCCTGCGCCTTGCGCATTTTGGATGCGGCCACCATCTCCATGGCCTTGGTGATCTTGCGGGTGTTCTGGACCGACTTGATCTTGGTACGAATTTCCTTGCCGCCTGCCATGGCGCTATTCTCCTAAAGGATCAAGCCCAGGTTTTCTTGAACGCGGCGACAGCGGTAGCCAATTCGGCTTCGCCTTCCTTGTCCAGATCTTTGGTTGCCTCGATCTTGTCCATCAGCGAACCGTATTGCTGGCGCATGTACTGATGCAGCGCCGCTTCGAAAGCGAGGATGCGTTCACCATCGACATCATCGAGGTAGCCCTGGTTCACCGCGTAGAGCGAAACCGCCATCTCACAGACTTGGAGCGGGGCATATTGCGCCTGCTTCATCAGTTCGGTAACACGACGACCACGCTCCAGCTGCTTGCGCGTGGCATCGTCGAGGTCAGAGGCAAACTGGGCAAAGGCAGCGAGTTCGCGGTACTGGGCAAGTGCGAGACGCACGCCGCCACCGAGCTTCTTGATCGCTTTGGTCTGGGCAGCACCACCGACGCGCGACACCGAAACACCGGCGTTGATGGCGGGGCGTATACCAGCGTTGAACAAGTCAGTTTCGAGGAAGATCTGGCCATCGGTAATCGAAATAACGTTGGTTGGCACGAAGGCAGAAACGTCGCCGGCCTGCGTTTCAATCACCGGCAGTGCAGTTAACGAACCGGTCTTGCCTTTTACTTCACCGTTGGTAAGTTTTTCCACCCAAGCTTCGGAGACGCGCGCGGCGCGCTCAAGCAGGCGGGAGTGGAGATAAAACACATCACCCGGATAAGCTTCGCGACCTGGCGGGCGACGCAACAACAGGGAAATCTGACGATACGCCCAAGCCTGCTTGGTCAGGTCATCATAAATGATCAGGGCATCCTGGCCACGATCGCGGAAGTACTCGCCCATCGTGCAGCCGGAGTAGGGGGCGATGAACTGCATCGCAGCGGATTCGGAAGCCATGGCGGCAACGACGATGGTGTATTCCATCGCACCGGACTCTTCGAGCTTGCGCACCACGTTCATGACCGTCGAAGCCTTCTGGCCCACGGCGACGTAGATACAGAACAGGTCCTTGCCCTTCTGGTTGATGATGGCATCGACCGCGACGGCCGTCTTGCCGGTCTGGCGGTCGCCAATGATCAGTTCGCGCTGGCCGCGACCGATCGGCACCATCGCGTCGACCGACTTGAGACCCGTCTGGACTGGCTGGGAAACAGACTTGCGCCAGATAACACCGGGGGCGACTTTCTCGATCTTGTCAGACAGCTTGGCTTCAATCGGGCCCTTGCCGTCGATCGGCTCGCCTAGTGCATTCACTACGCGACCGAGCAGCTCAGGGCCGACCGGCACTTCAAGAATGCGGCCGGTACATTTGACCGTGTCGCCTTCTGTAATGTGCTCGTAATCGCCCAGCACCACGGCGCCCACAGAGTCACGCTCGAGGTTAAGCGCCAAGCCGAAGGTATTGCCCGGGAATTCGAGCATCTCTCCCTGCATCACGTCGGCCAGACCGTGGATGCGGCAGATGCCGTCAGTCACCGTCACCACCGTGCCCTCGTTACGGGCGGTGGGGGCGAGCTGCATGTTCTGGATCCGGCTCTTGATCAGGTCGCTGATTTCGGAGGGATTGAGGTTCATTGAAAAACTCCTAGTTCTTGAGCGAGACCGCCATGGCATTCAATTTGCCACGGACGGAAGCGTCGATAACCTGGTCGCCCAGGGCAATGCGGACACCACCAATCAGTTCCGGCGCAATTTCGATGGTGGCCTTGATCTTGTAGCCGAATTTACCTTCAAGATCGACAACCAGATGGGCAAGTTGTGCCTCGTCGAGCGGGAAAGCTGAACTGACCACCACCTCGTGAGATCCCTCATGGGCATTCTTGAGTTCGTCGAAGAGGGCACTGATTTCGGGCAGCACACCAAGACGACGATTATCGACAAGGACAGTGGTGAAATTGCGCTGCTCGGTAGTCAAATCGCCCGCCACACCGAGAAACAATTCGGTTAGTGCCGCCGGCGAGATCCGGGGATCGGCAATACATGCGACCATCTGGCTATCAGCCGCGCCGACGGCCATGCGTGACAGCGTACCCTGCCAGGCAGGCAATGCACCACCCGCCTTGGCCAGTTCGAAAGCAGCTTCGGCATAGGGACGTGCGATGGTGACGTTTTCGGCCATGACGGATCAGAGCTCCGCTTTCAACTGGCTGATCAGATCAGCATGGACAGCAGCATTAATCTCCTTGCGGAGGATTCGTTCGGCACCAGCAACGGCCAGCAAAGCCACCTGATCGCGCAGAACTTCCTTTGCGCGCTGTGCCGCGACATCCGCCTCACCCTCGGCAGCAGTGCGCGCGGCAGCAATGATGCGGGCTGCTTCGGTACGTGCTTCGTCAAGGATCTGCGAGCCCTGACGCTCGGCGCCGGCACGTAGTTCGTTGGCCGATTCGCGCGCCTTGCGCATCTCATCGGTGGCACGGCGCTCGGCCAGTGCCAGATCGGATTTCGCCTTATCCGCTGCCGCCAGACCATCGGCGATTTTGGACACGCGCTCGTCAAGTGCCTTCATGATGGGCGGCCACACGAATTTCATCGTGAACCACGCCAGAATGAAGAACACAACCAGCTGGGCGAATAGCGTTGCGTTCAGATTCACGGTTGTCGCTCCTTTCGGCTTGAAGGGGCGCCGCTTACTTGATGAACGGGTTGGCGGTGGTGTACCAGAGGGCGATACCGGTACCGATAATGAACGCGGCGTCGATCAGGCCAACCAGCAGGAACATTTTGGTCTGCAGGGTGTTCATCAGCTCGGGTTGACGGGCCGATGCTTCGAGGAAGCGACTTCCCATGATGCCGATGCCGATACAGGCGCCTGCAGCGCCCAGACCGATGATCAGGCCGGCGGCCAGCGCGACGAAACCAACGACGTTGCCTTCCATGATGACTCCTTGTGTTTAAAAAATGAAGGTTGAAAAAGGGAGATTGAGATTACAGACTAATTAGTGGCTCTCGTGCGCCTGACCGATATACACCAGCGTCAACATCATGAAGATGAAGGCTTGCAGGGTAATGATCAGGATATGGAAGATCGCCCAGATGGTACCGGCAAAAATACCGCCCACCCAAAGCAACCCACTGCCAAATGTTCCCGCCCAGGCTGCACCCATCATTGCGATCAGCATGAAAATAAGCTCGCCGGCGTACATGTTGCCGAAAAGCCGCATGCCGTGAGATACAGTCTTGGCGACAAACTCGATCATCTGCATGGCAAAGTTGATCGGGTAAAGCAGGAAATGGTTGCCGAAGGGCGCGGTGAAGAGTTCATGTATCCAGCCACCGAAGCCCTTGATCTTGATGTTGTAATAAATACAAATCAGCAGCACGGCGAGCGACATGCCGAGCGCGACATTCAGGTCGGCTGTCGGCACGACCCGCGCGTAGTGGATACCGACCGCCGCCGCAAGCATGGGCAGAAGGTCAACCGGCAGGAGATCCATGGCATTCATCAGGAAAATCCAAATGAACACAGTCAATGCGACCGGGGCAACGAATTTGCGCGACTCGGGGGAATGAACAATGCCCTTGGCCTGATCAGCGACCATTTCGACCATGATCTCAACAGCGGCCTGAAAACGGCCGGGCACCCCGGCGGTCGCCCGCGCTGCCAGGCGTGCCATAACGAACACCGCCAGCAGACCTAGCGCTATCGAGAAGAACATGCTGTCGATGTCGATGACCGACAAATCGACCAGCGAAGTCTGCTTGATGTTTGTCAGATGAGTCAGATGGTGGCTGACGTATTCGGATGCAGTTGGCGCGTGCGCAGTGGCCATGTTTTCAAGTCTTCAGCAAAAGTGCAAAAAGATTAACGAACAGCACAGCAAACAATCCGGCGATAAGCACCGGCCAATTGACTTCGATCATGCGCGGCAAGAACATCAGCAACGCAATCACGGCAAACAACTTCACGGCTTCGCCGACCAGAAAACTCACCGCCCCGGCCTGTTGAGTCAAAACTGCCAGTCGCAAACGCAGCACGAACAGCAAGTTTGGAAGAAAGTATGCACCTCCACCAGCCAAGGCTGACAATGAGGCCGCCAAGGCACCCTCCGATTTTGCCAGAAAACCGGCTCCCGCCGCTACCGCCAGTATCACCACCACCTGGAGCAAGAGGACCTTCAGCATGCCCCGGGAAGCCTTTCTTACGCATCGTTTTCTTTCATGTCGCCAGTCACCATTGCACCGCGACGCGCTACCGTACAAAGGGTATAAATATAAAATGAATGGGCAGATAAGTCAATATTTCTACCGCGTCGCAACATTTTATTGCTGTCGACCTCACCCGCGCAAGCGCTTCAATATCCCGTCAAGCTGATCGAGGCTACCAAAACGGATTACCAAGGAACCCGCACCTTTACGGTTAGCGCTCACTTTCACTGTAGCACCTATGGAATCTGCTATATCCTCTTCCAGACGAACCAGATCACGGTTTTTTTCCTGGCCAAGTTTGGGGACAGGCGGTTTGAGTTCGCGGGCAACGCGTCGTTCAGTATCGCGCACCGAATAGCCTTTGTCGGCCACCTCGGCAGCCAACCGGCCTTGTTCGGTTTTTGGCACTGCCAGCAACGCACGGGCGTGGCCCATCTCGATGTCACCGGCCATCAGCAGATCCTGCGCCGGTTTGGCCAGTTGCAACAAACGCAGCAGATTGCTTGCGGCCGAGCGTGAGCGCCCGACGGCATCGGCAGCCTGCTGGTGGGTCATGCCGAATTCATCGATCAGGCGCTGCAGACCGGCGGCTTCCTCGAGAGGATTCAAATCCTCGCGCTGGATGTTCTCGATCAGCGACATCGCCAGCGCCGCATCGTCTGGAATGTCGCGTATCAGTACCTGCACCTCGGTGAGACCGGCGATCTGCGAGGCGCGCCAACGCCGTTCGCCGGCGATGATTTCGAAGCGCCCATTGGCCACCGGGCGTACGGAAATCGGCTGGATCAGCCCTTGCACCTTGATCGATGCAGCCAGGTCCTCAAGCGAACCTGGATCCATGCGGGTGCGCGGCTGGTATTTACCCGGCTGCAGATCGCCGATCGGCAGGGTGCCCTGACGCTGCGGGTCTGCCTCACCGTCGTTGCCCGAGAGGAGGGCTTCCAGCCCACGTCCCAAGCCTTTTTTGCGTTGCATCATGATGCAGCCTTCTCCCTTTCCTGTTCCCAAGTCTTGACGCGCTCGATCATTTCCTGCGCAAAGGCCAGATAGGCTTGCGCTCCCTTGGCATTCTTGTCGAACAATACCCCCGGTATGCCGTAGCTGGGCGCTTCGGCCAGACGTACATTGCGCGGCACCAGCGTCTTGAACACCTTGTCACCAAAATGTTCTACCAGTTGCGCCGACACCTGATTCGACAGCGTCGAGCGCGGATCGAACATCACGCGCAGCAGGCCGATGATCTTGAGGTCGCGATTCAGGTTGGCATGCACTTTCTTGATGGTATTCACCAGATCGGACAAACCCTCCAGCGCGTAGTACTCGCACTGCATCGGAATGATCACGCCATGCGCGGCGCACAGGCCATTCAAGGTCAACATCGACAATGAAGGCGGGCAGTCGATCAGGACAAAGTCGTAATCATAACGATGCTCGTGCAGCGCTCCCTTCAGGCGCATCTCGCGCAAATCCAGATTGACCAGCTCCACTTCGGCACCGGCAAGATCCCGATTTGCCGGCAATACGTCGAAGGCTGCGGCAGGGGAAGTCTGGCGCACTTCCGACAGGGGCTTCAATCCGACCAGCAACTGGTAAACCGAGCGTGTCAGCCCACGCTTTTCGATGCCGCAACCCATGGTGGCGTTGCCCTGCGGATCGAGATCGACCAGCAGCACACGCTTGCCGGCTTGTGCCAGCGCGGCAGCCAGATTCACCGAGGTAGTCGTCTTGCCGACCCCGCCTTTCTGGTTGGCTATGGCAAAAATATGCATCGTCAGGTTCTCTCCAGTTGAAGCAAATGGCGTTGTGCGCTAAGGCCGGGCACGCTAAGTTCGTGACTCGCCGCCACCTGCCAGCCGACAGGCAACGCCGCAATCTCATCAGCAGGATACACACCCTTCATCGCCCACAGGCGGGAAGATAGATGGCCGGCAAACCGGACAAAGTCAGCCAGGCTGGCGAAGGCGCGGGAGATGGTATCTGTAAACTTCTCTGCTACGTCTTCGACACGGGCACAGTGAATGCTCACATTAGCCAACCCCAACTCGATCTTCACCTGACGCTGAAAGGCGGCTTTTTTCTCGACGGTCTCGATCGAAGTAATCCTCCAGTCCGGCCGGGCAATCGCCAAGACCAGACCGGGCAAGCCGGCGCCGCTACCGACATCGGCAAACCTTCTCTCTTGCCGTCCCGCCGGCACCGACTTTTCCAATAGCGGTAACACAGCCAAGGAGTCGAGCAGATGGTGCGTCACCATTTCGTCCGGATCACGGATCGCCGTCAGATTGTAGGTGCGGTTCCACTTGGTCAACAATTGCACATAGTTGTCCAGTTTCTCCTTGGTGCCTGACGGCAACACTAAGTCAAGGGCGGCGATACCCTCCGTCAGCTTCATGTACGCCCTCGCAGTTTTTTCAGATGCACCAGCAGGATGGAAATCGCCGCCGGCGTAACGCCTTGCATGCGACCGGCCTGGCCGATGGTCTGCGGACGATACTGAGCCAAGCGTTGCCGCACCTCGATGGAAAGAGCATTCAGTCGTGAATAATCAAGATCTGCAGGAATTACCAGACTCTCCAGCGACGCCATTTTTGCCACGTCCTCTTTCTGCCGCTCGATGTAACCCTGATACTTGGCCTGAATCTCGACTTGCTCGACCACGTTGCCGGCAGCAATCGCCATTCCCGCACCCGGCAAACTCATTACCGCCTGGTAGCTGATCTCTGGACGACGCAGCAGTTCGAACAGCGAATATTCACGCTCGATCGGCTTCCCCAGCACACGCTCGACCTCGTGCAGCGCCACGACATTCGGGTTGATCCAGACATGCTTGAGGCGCTCGACTTCATCGGCGATGGCATCCCGCTTGCGATTGAAGGCATTCCAGCGGATATCATCCACCAGCCCCAGACCCCTGCCGATTTCCGTCAGACGCAAGTCGGCATTATCCTCGCGCAGGCTCAAGCGAAATTCGGCGCGACTGGTAAACATCCGGTACGGCTCGGTCACGCCCCGCGTAATCAGGTCATCGACCAGCACCCCCAAATAAGCTTGATCGCGGCGCGGCCACCACCCCTCTTTTCCGCTGGCCTGCAATGCGGCATTGATGCCGGCCAGCAAACCCTGCGCGGCAGCCTCTTCGTAACCCGTGGTGCCATTAATCTGGCCGGCGAAGAACAGGCCGCCGATGGCATGGGTTTCGAGCGTCGCTTTCAGGCCACGCGGGTCGAAGTAATCGTATTCGATGGCGTAACCCGGACGTGTGATATGGGCGTTTTCCATGCCGCGAATCGAGCGTACCAGATCCAGCTGCACATCAAAGGGCAGGCTGGTCGAAATACCCTGCGGGTAGATTTCATGCGTAGTCAGCCCTTCGGGTTCAAGGAAGATCTGATGGCTATCCTTGCCGGCAAAGCGGTGAATCTTGTCCTCGATCGACGGGCAGTAGCGTGGCCCGACCCCTTCAATCACGCCGGTAAACATCGGCGAACGATCCAGCCCACCGCGAATGATCTCATGGGCACGCGGATTGGTGTGGGTGATCCAGCACGACACCTGGCGGGGATGCTGAACCGCAGCGCCGAGATAGGAAAACACGGGAACCGGCTCATCACCCGGCTGTTCCTGCATCACCGAATAATCGATGGTCTTGCCATCCAGACGCGGTGGCGTGCC
>JAABQX010000005.1 GCA_011391215.1 Rhodocyclaceae bacterium | reverse complement strand
GACCGATGGTGAAGCGCATCGAGCTGTGGGCCAACTCGTCGGAACGCCCCAGCGCACGCAGCACATAGGAAGGTTCTAGCGATGCCGAGGTGCAGGCCGAGCCGGACGACACGGCGATGTCCTTCACAGCCATGATCAGCGACTCGCCTTCGACGAAGTTGAAGCTGACGTTGAGGTTGTGCGGTACGCGCTGTTCGAGGTCGCCATTGACGTAGGTTTCCTCGATGTCCTGCACGCCTTTCAGCAAGCGGTCGCGCAGCATGCGGATGCGTTCGTTCTCGGTGGCCATTTCCTCGCGGGCGAGGCGAAAGGACTCACCCATGCCGACGATCTGGTGCGTCGCCAGCGTACCTGAACGCATGCCACGCTCGTGGCCGCCGCCATGCATTTGCGCCTCGATACGGACACGTGGCTTGCGGCGCACATACAAGGCGCCGATGCCCTTGGGGCCGTAAGTCTTGTGGGCACAGAAGGACATCAGGTCGACCTTGAGCTTGGTGAGATCGATCGGCATCTTGCCGGTCGCCTGCGCGGCATCAACGTGAAAGAGGGTGCCGTTGGCACGACAGATCTCGCCCAACTCGGCAATCGGCTGGATCACGCCGATCTCATTATTCACGGCCATCACCGAGACCACCACGGTGTCTTTGCGCAAGGCAGCCTTGAGTTGTTCCGGCGTAATCAGACCATTTTCCTGAGGATCGAGATAGGTCGCCTCGAAACCCTGGCGCTCGAGTTCCTTGACGGTATCCAGCACCGCCTTGTGCTCGGTCGTCACCGTGATGATGTGCTTGCCCTTGGTGCCGGCGTAAAAGTGCGCCGCGCCCTTGATGGCGAGGTTGTTCGATTCGGTGGCACCCGACGTCCAGACGATTTCCTTCGGATCGGCATTCACCAGTTTGGCGACTTCTTCGCGAGCGTCCTCGACGGCTTTTTCCGCCTCCCAGCCGAAGGGGTGAGAACGCGAAGCCGGGTTGCCGAAATGTTCGGTCAGCCAAGGAATCATCTTCGCGGCCACGCGCGGATCGACCGGGGTCGTTGCCGAGTAGTCGAGATAGACGGGTAGTTTCAGCATAGTGTGGGACTCCAGGTCAGCCAACCAGAGAGGTCAGCGATTGCAAATTGGATTGGGTTGCGGCGAGCGCCTGCAGAAAGCCGGCAAGCTCCGCGCCTGTCGTTTCCGGGCCGAGGCTGACACGCACGGCACCGCGTGCCTGAGCCGGCTCGACGCCCATCGCGAGCAGTACATGCGAAGGCTCGGGATTGGCCGATGAACATGCAGCGCCACTGGCCACGGCAAAGCCGGCGCGATCGAGTTTGGCGACCAGTGTTTCGCCATCCAGCCCCGGTAGCGAAAAATAAACCGTGTTGGGCAGGCGCTCAGCAGCCAGCGCAAAGATGCTTGCGCCCTGCCCTAGCAGGCCACGCTCCAGTTCGCCGCGCAGCTGTTTGATGCGTTGCGTGGATTCCTGCAACTGGACGACCGCCTCGGCACAGGCGAGGCCGAACCCGACAATGGCCGGCACGTTTTCCGTACCCGAGCGCAAGCCGCGTTCGTGCCCACCACCAGCGATCAAGGGCAGCAGATCGACACGTTTGTCGACGATCAAGGCTCCAGAACCTTTCGGCCCGCCCAGCTTATGGGCGGAAAGCGTCAGCGCATGCACGCCGGCCGCATTCAGGGAACGAAAGTCGAGCGGGATCTTGCCCAGCGCCTGCACGGCATCGCTATGGAACCAGGCGCGCCCCTGTGTCGCTTGTGCAGCCATGGCGGCGAGTGAGGCAATATCCTGCACCGCACCGGTCTCGTTATTGGCCAGCATGATTGAAACCAGTTGCGGCTTTTCTGCCATTGCCGACAAAAAGTCGGCGCTGGCGAGACGGCAATCCGCATCGACGGCGATCTCCCGCACCTGCCAGCCCTGCCGTTTGAGGGACTTGGCCGGCTCACGCACACAGGGATGCTCGATGGCCGAGATGGCAATGGTGCCCGCCTTGAGTTGCGCCGCAGCCCCCTTGATGAACAGGTTGTTCGCTTCCGAACCGCCACTGGTAAAGATCACTTCGGTCGGATTTGCGCCGACAGCAAAGGCCACGCGTTGCCGCGCCTCGTCGATCGCCCGCCGCGCGGCGCGCCCATATTCGTGACGACTCGACGCATTGCCGAAATGCTGCCCGAAATAAGGCAACATGGCCTCCAGCACCGCAGGCCGCAGCGGCGATGTGGCGTTATGGTCGAGATAGGCGGGAGCGAACATCTTGAGGAAGACGAGCTCAGGCGGAGGCCATGACTGGAATACGACGCGACTGGCGCGAACCTACCGTTACCGAG
>JAABQX010000004.1 GCA_011391215.1 Rhodocyclaceae bacterium | reverse complement strand
ATCTGGATCATGTGGATCGCGCGGCAGGAATGAAAGCCGTTGGAGTGCGCCGCGATGCCGCGCATCGCATACATCGCCACTGGGCGGCCCACCACCTTGTCGTGCTTGCGGCCCCACACATCGGTCCATTCGATCGGCAACTCGACCGTCTCCTTGAACGCGATGTGCGCCATTTCCAGTGCAACGCGCTCGATGGTCTCGGCCGGCAGCCCGCATTCCAGCGCCACATTCTCCGGCGCGTAGCGATCGTCGAGATAGCGCTCGACCATCAGCGACATCACGGTCTTGACGCGCCGGCCATCGGGCGCCACGAATTCACCGAACAGCGCCGGGGCGATATCGCCTTCGATGCCGTTCCTGAACGCTTCCTTGTCGATATCCCAGATCAGCGGCTGGTCGTCTGCATCGCGTAGAAACAGGCCGTCGCCCTTCTGCCCTGGCGCCTGCACCACCAGCCAGGAAGCATTGGTGTAGCGCACCAGGAACTCGTAGTCGAACTGCTCATGCTTCAGCAGCACGTGCACCATCGACATTGCCAGCAGACCGTCCATGCCAGGCTTGATCGGCAGCCATTCGTCGGCAATCGCCGAATAGCCGGTGCGCACCGGGTTGACGGTGACGAACTTGCCGCCATGGCGCTTCAGCTTTTCCAGGCCGATCTTGATCGGATTCGACGAGTGGTCTTCGGCCACCCCCCACATGATGAAATATTTGGCGTAATCCCAGTCGGGCGCGCCGAATTCCCAGAACGAGAAACCGATCGAATACAGACCGGCCGCTGCCATGTTCACCGAACAGAACCCGCCGTGCGCCGCCCAGTTGGGGGTGCCGAACTGCTGCGCCCACAGACCGGTCAGTGCCTGCATCTGGTCGCGGCCGGTGAAATAGGCCAGCTTCGACGGATCGGTCGCGCGGATTTCCTCCAGACGGTCGCTCAGCAGGTCGAGCGCCTGCTCCCAGGAGATCGGCTCGTAGATGCCTTCGCCGCGCTCGGTACCCGGCTTCCTCATCAGCGGCTGCGTCAGCTTGGCCGTGGAATACTGTTTCATGATCCCGGCCGAACCCTTGGCGCACAGTACGCCCTGGTTGGTGGGATGGTTGCGGTTGCCCTGGATGAAGCGGACCTTGTTGTCTTCCAACGTCACCTTGATGCCGCAGCGGCAGGCACACATGTAACACGTGGTGTACTTGATCTCCTGCGCGTCGTGGTTTTCGAGTCTGATCTTGGCGCTCATGCGGCCTCCGGGTTCAAAATTGCCCCCACGGTTTCGTTACGAAACCGTGCTTCTTGCTGCCAGGATATACACACTAGGTAAGAGCTAAGAGCAACACCAGCGCATCAGCGCTCTGTGCCGCGGGGATGGCTGCATATTAACTTTTTCGAATATTCTATTATTTTCTATGCAACGCCCCCCCGAAGGCAAGCAAATTGCCTGATAGGCCTATAAGCGCATCCGATGCAAAACCCTTATTTATTAAGGATTTACGCATCTTGATTTCGGCTGCTTCTGGCTGAAGCCGCCATGCCGCAGTGGCGACCAATGCGCAAGTCCCGCCCGACTTGCCGACCCGGACCTGTTAACACCGATTTCGCAGCTGCCTGAAATCAGCCTCAAGAGGCTCTAGCGCGCCGCTTCGGACGGCGCGCGCCAGTGGCCCGAGCGCCCACCCTGTTTTTCCAGCAGCCGGATGTCGCCCATGGCCATGCCGCGATCGACCGCCTTGCACATGTCGTAGATGGTCAGCAGCGCGACCGATACACCGGTCAGCGCCTCCATCTCCACTCCGGTCTTGCCTACGGTCTCGGCGGTCACCTCGCAGGCAATCGAGGATCCGGCCTCATCGTGGCTGAATTCCACGTTCACTTTCGTCAGCGCGATCGGATGGCACAGCGGGATCAACCCAGCGGTACGCTTGGTTGCCTGGATCGCCGCAATGCGCGCGATACCCAGCACATCCCCCTTGGCCGCCTCGCCACCGAGAATGCGCGCCAGCGTATCGGGTAACATGCTGATGCGGCCCGTCGCCACGGCTACGCGCAGGGTATCGTCCTTGCCAGCCACATCGACCATGACTGCACGGCCACCTTCATCAAAATGGGTGAATTCGCTCATTTAACGCGCCTCGGGGAACCTTGTTGAGAATTTTCGCATCCTAAACGAAATGCAGTTGCTCGCCACCACACCAATCCGCTGATGCTTCGCACCCTGCTCGCTCTCGCACTGGCCATCCAGCCGGTTCTGGCTGCCGATCTGCCCGATCTCGGCGAGGTATCACGACAATATTTCTCCGACCAGGAAGAGCAGGCGCTCGGGCGCACGATCATGCGCGACGTCTACGCCGACCCGCGCTATCTGGACGATCCGGAAATCGAAACCTACCTCAACCAGCTCGGCTACAAGCTGGTGTCGGTCAGCACCCGCAACCAGCGCGAATTCAATTTCTTCGTCGTCGACGATCCCAGCATCAATGCCTTTGCCATGCCGGGCGGCAACATCGGCGTGCACACCGGCCTGCTGCTTGCCGCACAAGGCGAATCCGAGCTGGCGAGCGTGGTGGCCCACGAAATCGCCCACGTCACCCAGGACCACATCGCGCGCATGGTCGCGGCGCAAAGCCAGAGCCAATGGCCGACCCTGGCCGCGCTCGCGCTCGCGCTGCTGGCTTCCCGCTCCAACCCCAATTTGGCGAGCGCAGCGATCGCCTCGACCCAGGCCTTTTCGATCCAGAACCAGCTCAACTACAGCCGCGACTACGAGCGAGAGGCCGACCGTCTGGGCTACGAAATGCTGACCCGTGCCGAATACGACCCGCGCGGGATGAGCGGATTCTTCGATCGTCTGCAGCGCGCCAACCGGTTCTACGACACCAGCGCACCGGCCTATCTGCGCACCCACCCGCTCACCAGTGAGCGCATTTCCGACATGCAGG
>JAABQX010000003.1 GCA_011391215.1 Rhodocyclaceae bacterium | reverse complement strand
TGTTCATCCGGCAAGTGTTTGCGCCGTATCTGCCGGCCGATCAGCTCGACAGCTACATTGCCGGCCTGATCCTGCTCGCTGCGGCGCCCTGCACGGCGATGGTGTTCGTCTGGAGCCGGCTGTCGAATGGCGACCCGTTGTTCACCCTGTCGCAGGTGGCGCTCAACGACACAATCATGATCATCGCTTTCGCGCCGCTGGTTGGCTTGCTGCTTGGCATTTCGGCGATCACCGTGCCGTGGGATACGCTGCTCACCTCGGTGGTGCTCTACATCATGATCCCGCTGTGGATTGCGCAACGCTGGCGCAAGTTCCTGCTGCGCCGGGGGCAAACCTATTTCGACGCGGTCATGGAGAAAATCGGCCCATGGTCGATTACCGCGCTGCTGGCGACGCTGGTGCTGCTGTTCGCCTTTCAGGGCAAGGCGATCATCGAACAGCCGCTGATCATCGCGCTGCTCGCCGTGCCGATCCTCATCCAAGTCTTTTTCAACTCGGCGCTGGCCTACTGGCTCAACCGTGCGGTGGGCGAAAAGCACAATGTCGCTTGTCCCTCGGCGCTGATCGGCGCATCCAACTTTTTCGAGCTGGCCGTCGCGGCCGCCATCAGCCTGTTCGGCTTCGAGTCGGGTGCGGCGCTGGCTACCGTGGTTGGCGTGCTGATCGAGGTGCCGGTGATGCTGCTCGTCGTCAAGGTGGTGAATGCCAGCAAGGGGTGGTACGAGCGGCCGGCCTGAGAGCCGTCCCGCCCGTGCCGATTTTTGCTGCACCATCTATTCCGGAGGTAACATGCAAGAAAACACAGCAAGGGGATAGCGCAATGAAATCGGGGGTAACGCCAACCAACGTGGAGCGTGCGCTAGGCGGCGATGAGTTCATCGTCACCAAGACGGATGCGCAGGGACGGATTCTCTATGCCAACCGTATCTTCATCGCTTTGTCCGGCTTCAGCGAAGCCGAGCTGCTCGGCAGTCAGCACAACATCATTCGCCATCCCGACATGCCGCGCAGCGTTTTCAAGTTGCTGTGGGATTACATCGCGGCTGGCCAGGAGTTCATCGGCTATGTGAAGAACATGGCCAAGGATGGCAGTTACTACTGGGTGCTGGCCACGGTAACGCCCGACCGCGATGCGCAACGCAATATTACCGGCTATACCTCCGTGCGTCGCAAGCCGCAGCCAGAGGCCGTGAAAGTCGCCGGGGCGCTCTATCAGGAAATGCTGGCGGCGGAAAAACGTGCCGGCGCTCGCGATGCGATCGAAGCGGGTAGCGCAGTGCTTAATCAGGCCATGAATGGAAAGAGCTATGAACAGTTCGTCCTTGCACTCTAAGCTGAGAAACCTGTGTTGGGGGCACACCGCGCTGTTGCTGGCGGCGTTGCTGGTCAGTTTTGTCATGAGCGGATTGCATCCGTGGTTGTTGGCTTTCCTGCTCCTGGGGCTGGTGTATTCCTGGTGGGTGCAGCGGCGCATCAGCCAATCGCTGGCGCCGATACAGAAGGCGGTTGACCTGGCTGAGAAAATCGGCCAGGGGAATTTCAGCTGCCGGGTTACTGGTGTGCCCGATACCGACGAGATTGGCCGTCTGATCTGGGCGCTCAATGACATGATCGACCAAATTGAATCCTACTTTCGCGAAGCGGATAGCTCATTCCGTGCACAGATGGATGGTCGTTACGAGCGGATCGCCCAGTCGGCGGGTTTGCATGGCAGTTTCCACGAAGCAGCAGAGTCGCACAACACGCTACTCAGCAGTATGTCGGGCCATACACGTTCACAGATGAAGAACATGCTGCTGACCAGCGCCGGGCAACTCAATGCCGGCAATCTGATCGGTAATTTGACGGGAACCCAGGCAGATCTGATCGGCATCACCGAACAGATGAGAAAAGCTGCCTCCGCTGCCACCCAGACTGCTGCCGAGGCAGGGGAGAACCAGAGCGCGGTGAGGGAGGTGGTGAATCACTTGCAGGGAATCGGTGAACACATCCACCAGGTGGCTGATGCCATCACCGCGTTGAATGCGCGCAGCCAGGAGATCAACCAGGCCGTTACGTTGATTACCGAAATTTCTGATCAGACCAACCTGCTGGCGCTGAATGCCGCCATCGAAGCCGCGCGTGCCGGTGAGTCGGGACGGGGGTTTGCTGTCGTTGCCGATGAAGTGCGGAAACTGGCCGAGAAAACGCGCTCTGCCTCGCAATCGATCGGTCTGGTGATGCGCGGATTGACCCACGATGGTGAGGTGATGCAGGAAAATGCGCAGGAAATGCGTGAGATGACCGATAGCTCATCGGCGGTGGTTAGTACCCTGGCGGCGACCTTCGGCCGCTTCGCCGCGTCGGCCCGTGCGACCGAACAGACGGCGACCCGCGTGCATGACAAGAGTTTCACCACGCTGGTCAAGTTGGATCACATGATCTACAAGCAGCGCACCTATCTTTCGCTCAATAGCGGTGGCGACAGCCAATACACCCAGCCGGTGGCCGTGAATCATCAACAGTGCCGTCTCGGCAAATGGTATCTCGGCGAGGGCAAGGACCTCTTCGGCCATCTGCCGTCCTACCGGACGATCGATGCGCCGCACGCCAAGGTACATAACGGTGCTCACCGGGTGCTGGAGCTGATCGAGCAGAACTGGGAAAACGATGCCGGCGTGCAGATGGCGATTGTCGATGCTTTTGGCGCGATGGAAACCGGTAGCCATGATGTCATGGCCTTGCTCGACCGCATGGTGACGGAGAAGCATCCCGCCTAGAAGTCACGCCCCGCCATCCCGCCAATGCCGACTTTTGGCGGAGGTGGGCGGGACGGCGTCAGCATTGCATGCAATCCCCAATGGGGATATTCTGATGGCCATGAAACAGCAGGATCTCCTTCGCCAAGCCATGGCCCAATCGGGCCAGACCCGCGCCCAACTGGCGGAAGCCATGGGAGTAGCCAAACGTACCCTCGACAAATGGCTGTTGCCTGAGTCGTCGCGCGACTTCCGCCACATGCCGGAAACCGCCTTGAGGTTGCTCGCCAACCAATACGATGTGCGCAAGACGGCCGATCTGTCCATGCCTTACGACTGGCCCGATCCCGCCATCCGCGACGAAGCGCTGATCCTCAACGTGTTGCGCCGGGCCCATTTCCCCGATCTCGTGCGGCTGTGCGCCGATTACGGGCTGGACAAGGTGCGCGCCTGCACCGATGCCGCACTGGCGCTGGCGCCGGTTGCCGAGCGCGGCATCCTCGCCCGCATCCTCACGCGCATGCTGCGCAGCATCGAAATTGCACTGAGTGAAGCGCCGCATGGTCGAACCCCGGCTTGACGTGCTGCCTTCTGCCACGGCGGCGGTGCTCACCAAATTGGCGGGTGAGTCGGCCTTGGCCGGTTTCTGTCTCGTCGGTGGCACGGCGATGGCCTTGCAGGCCGGTCATCGCCGTAGTCTCGATCTCGATCTGGTTTCCTTTGCGCCGGCGCTCGACAAGAACGGCCTGTTCCGCGCCTTGCGCGCGCAGGGTGCAACGCTGGTCACCCCGCAGTCGATGATTTCCTCCGCCAAAATCAACGGCATCGACCTGCTGTCCCGCGTGCAGGATTACGTGCTCGATGGTGTCAAGGTGCAATGCTTCACCGATCTTGCCGGGCATTGCCATACAGCCGGCATCCAGTCTGTCAGCGGCTGGCAATTTGGCCTGATGGATTTGCCGACGCTGTTCGCCATGAAAAGCGCGCTGCTGCTCAAGCGCTCCCGCTCGCGCGACTACTTCGACCTGATGTGGTTCTGCCAGCACCAAGGGAAGACCTTGGCAGAGATTGTTGCGGCGGCGCAGGCGTCAGACGATTCGCCCGAAGTGCCGACCGTGGTGGAGCACAAACTGCTGGGCTTGCTGCCGCTTGATCCGGATGACGAGGGGCTTGATCCGGTGGGGGTTGAAATCAAGCCGGAGGATATCTACAGGTATTTCGAGGAATTGATTGTGTGTCATGAG
>JAABQX010000002.1 GCA_011391215.1 Rhodocyclaceae bacterium | reverse complement strand
TACCCCCGGCCACATCTGCTTCATCGATAAGCCGGGGAAACTCGCTATCGTCGGTGATGTGCTCTTCGCCGGCTCGATCGGCCGTACCGACTTCCCGCGCGGCGACCATGTCGCCCTGATCAATGCCATCCGCGCAAAACTCTTTCCGCTCGGCGATGATTTCGCATTCATCCCCGGCCATGGGCCGATGTCCACCTTCGGTGAGGAACGGCGCAACAATCCCTACGTTGCCGACGGAGCGTAACAGGTCGAAACGATGCGGATCGGGGTTGATCTGGGCGGGACGAAAACCGAGATCATCGTACTCGCCGACGATGGTAGAGAACTGTTGCGCGAGCGGGTACCAACGCCGCACGGAGACTACGCGGGCACCGTGGCGACAATTGCCGGGCTGGTTAAGGCGGCCGAGCAAAAAGTCGGCGCTGGCAAGACGGCAAATAAAGGAGTGGCCGGGACGACGGCCACCGTGGGCATCGGCATCCCCGGTGCCGAATCACTCACCACCGGACTCATCAAGAATGCCAACTCGACCTGGCTGATCGGCCAGCCGCTACGTACCGATCTTGAAGCTGCGCTCGGGCGGCCGGTGCGACTGGCCAACGACGCCAACTGTTTCGCACTTTCGGAAGCCAGCGATGGCGCAGCGGCGGGCGCGGAAGTCGTCTTTGGCGTAATCCTCGGTACGGGGGTCGGCGGCGGCATCGTCGTGAATGGACAGGTACTCGTCGGCGCAAACGCCATTGCCGGTGAATGGGGACACAACTCGCTGCCCGGCGACGAAACGGTGCGCCCGCTCTGCTACTGCGGTCGCACCGGCTGCATCGAAACCTTCCTTTCCGGGCCGGCGCTGGCCGCCGATGGCGGCGCTGAAAGCGAAGCTGCGATGCAACGCTACGAGCAACGTCTGGCGCGCGCCCTCGCACAGGTGATCAACATTCTCGACCCGGGTGTGATCGTGCTCGGCGGAGGCCTTTCCAACCTCGACCGGCTGTATGATCAAGTGCCCCGACTGTGGGGTGAGCATGTGTTTTCGGATGCGGTTGCCACGCGGCTGGTGAAAAACCGCCACGGCGATTCGTCCGGCGTGCGCGGCGCGGCTTGGTTGTGGCCAAAATAAAATATTCAAAGGAGCAGGCTCTTGTCCCACTTTCACCATCCCCACCCCAAACCTGACTACATCTTCGATACCGACCTCGACGCCTTCGAGTCCAGCGTGATCGAGGCCTCGCAGACCACGCCGGTCATCGTCGATTTCTGGGCCGACTGGTGCCCGCCCTGTCGCGCCCTGACCCCTGTGCTGGAGCGCGTGACAACAGCGCTCGCCGGCCAGGTCAAGCTCGCCAAGATCGAGGTGGATGAAGGCGCCAACATGAAGCTGGCCGGGCGCTATGGACTCAAGGGCTTTCCCACCGTGCTGTTGTTCATCGGCGGCGAAATCAAGGGGCGTTTTTCCGGGGCCCGCGCCGAGCATTGGGTGAAAGACTTTCTGGCGGAACACAAAGCAACTTGAGCACAAGGTGAACGCCCCGACCGCCATCAACCCCTGGCAGCGCATCTTCGCGCCCTTCGCGGTCGGTTATTTCCTTTCCTATCTGCTCCGCAACGCGAATGCCGTCATTTCACCCGAACTGACGCGCGACCTGGGATTGTCGGCGGCCGACCTGGGCTTGCTCACCTCGGCCTACTTGCTGGCGTTCGGCGCGTTTCAATTGCCGCTGGGCATCCTGCTCGACCGCTACGGCCCGCGCCGCGTCGAGGCGGGTTTGCTGCTGTTCTGTGCCGCCGGCTGCGCCCTGTTCGCCAGCGGCATTGCCCTGCCGCAACTGGCTCTCGGCCGCGCGTTGATCGGCCTGGGCGTTTCGGCCTGCCTGATGGCAAGCTTCAAGGCATTTTCTCTGTGGTTTCCCATCGAGCGCCAGGCCTCGCTCAACGCTGCGATCATGGCGGCCGGCGGTCTCGGTGCGCTGGCAGCAAGCTCTCCCCTGGGTGCGGTGCTGCCGCTGCTCGGCTGGCGCGGCATTTTTTATGCCCTGGCCGCCTTGTCGCTGGTCGTCGCCACGCTGATCTTCACGACGCCCGATAAAACGACCAGCACGGCGCGGGAAAGCCTGCGCCAGCAATTGGCGGGGCTCGCCGCCGTCTTCACCAGTCGTGCCTTCTGGCGCTTCGCCCCGCAAACCACGTTTATCGTCGGCGGCTTCATGGCCTTGCAGGGCTTGTGGGCGGTGCCCTGGCTGATGACGGTAAATGGCGCCACGCGTGACTTGGCGGCATGGCATCTGCTGCTGATGGCCGGCGCGCAGCTCGCGGGTTTTCTGGGCATTGCCCTGTTCGTCACGCGCCTCGCCAAGGCCGGCATGCCGCCGGCGCGGCTCCTGGCGCTGGGCATGGGCGGCGGCTTGCTGGCGATGCTGGGCATCGTCCTGGATGCCGCACCGAGCTGGCTGTTGTGGCCGGCCCTCGGTCTGGTGTTCTCGGTGGGTAACCTCGCCTATGCACTGCTGACCGCGCAGTTCCCGCTGGCGCTGGCCGGGCGTGCCAATACCGCGCTCAATCTGGGTGCTTTCATCGGCGCCTTCGGCATCCAGTGGTTATTCGGCGTCGCCGTCGATGCCTTCCAGTCCGGCGGACTGGATCCGCAAACGGCCTATCGCGTCAGCCTGACGGGCTTATTGGCACTGCAAACGGCTGGCTGGCTATGTTTCATCATGGCGGGTCGCACAGTCGGATCTGGCCATAAAGTAGCACCTTGAAGCGCTTAAAACTCCAGCGGGTCAACGTCCAGATGCCAGCGCAAATCGCGCGGCATCTTGAGCGCATACAACTGCACCATCCATTGCGCGAGAAAACTTTGCAGCGCCGGCCGGCTACGTGATTCGACCAGCAATTGAGCACGCTCGCGGTTCTTGAGTCGGGCCAGGCGCATCGGCACCGGGTCGTAAAGCAAAATTTCAGGAAAAGTCGGCGCTAGCGAGACGGCGTGGTGCAGGAAATCAAGCGCCTGCGCCAGTTCCGGCGCTTCGGCGCGCAGCAGGGCCTGAAAAGCAAAAGGCGGGAAGCCGGCGGCATCGCGCTCGGCCAGTTGTTCGTGGGCGAAGGCAGCGTAGTCGTGGTGGATGAGGGCGCGGTAGATCGGATGGTCGGGGTATTCGGTCTGGATCAGCACCTCGCCCGGCAACGCGGCCCGGCCGGAGCGCCCACCGACCTGCATGAGTTGTGAAAACAACCGTTCCGGCGCGCGAAAGTCGGCGGCGAACAGGGCGGCATCGGCGCCGACGACGCCAACCAGGGTCAGCAAGGGAAAGTCGTGGCCCTTGGCGAGCATCTGCGTGCCGACGAGGATGTCGGCGGCGCCGGCATGGATGGTTTCCAGCAGGGCGTGCCATTTTTTCGGTGAATCCGCCGAGTCGCGATCGATGCGCAGGATGCGCGCGTCAGGAAATAGTTCGACCAGCTTCGCTTCGAGGCGCTGGGTACCCCGTCCGAAGGGCTGCAAGTCGAGATTGCCACAATCGGGGCAGGTGTGCGGAACCACGACTTCCAGCCCGCAATGGTGACAGCGTAGCCGGCGATCGGCGAGATGCAGCACGAGGTTCGCGGCACAGCGCCGGCAATGCGAAATCCAGCCGCAGGCCGGGCAGGCCAGGACGGGCGCGTAACCACGGCGGTTGAGAAAAATCAGGCTCTGCTCGCCGCGCCGCAAGCGCTCACTGATGGCGGCGATCAGCTCGGCGCTGAGACCATCCTGCAACTTCTGCTTGCGCGTATCGACCGTGGCGACCGTCGGCATTGAAACGGCGACCGCGCGCAGTGGCAAATCAAGCAGGCGATAACGTCCGCTCTCGGCATGATGAAAAGTTTCCAGGGACGGGGTTGCCGAACCCAGCACGATAGGAATAGCGCGTTGCTTGGCGCGGAAAATGGCGACATCGCGCGCCGAATAGCGCAAGCCTTCCTGCTGCTTGAAAGAAGCGTCGTGCTCTTCGTCCACCACGATCAGCTGCAGCCGGGGCATCGGCATGAACACCGACAGGCGGGTGCCGAGCACGATGTCGGCTCGGCCTTCTTGCGCAGCGAGGAAAGCACGTGCCCGCGCTGCATCGGCAACGCCGCTGTGTGCAGAAACGATGTGGGCGCCAGGAAAGCGGGCGCTCACCCTTGACTCGAGTTGCGGCGTCAGGGCGATTTCCGGCACCAGCATCAGCGCCTGGCCGCCCCGCTGCAGCAAGGTTTCGATGGCGCGCAGATAGACCTCAGTCTTGCCGCTGCCGGTGACGCCATGCAGCAGGAAGGTCTGGAAGCCGCTCGCCTGCGTAATGGCCGCGAT
>JAABQX010000001.1 GCA_011391215.1 Rhodocyclaceae bacterium | reverse complement strand
GATTTCCAGTTGGTGCGCGCCCGCCTGCGCGCGCAGCAAGGCAACCCGCAGGACGCCGTGCTGGCGGCACGCAACGCGCTCAAGGAAAAACGCTACAGCAGCGAAACAGCTGCGCGCTACGGTCTTGCCACCGCGATGCTGCGCGGCCGCCAGTTCACCGAGGCCGAGGCCGAGGTGCAAAAGCTGCTGTCAGACAAATCCGTCCACCCGATGATCCAGAATCTGGCGGCCCGCATCGCACTAACTGCCGGCAACCCGATGCTTGCCCAGCAGCGCTATGAAGCCGGTAGCGCAGTCCACCCCGGCTATCGGCCGCTGCAGTATGGCCGGATTGCCGCATTGCTGGCTGCGGGCCGCAGCAATGATGCGTTGATCCAGGTCGACCGCCAGCTTGCGCTGTACCCGCTCGACCGCCGGCTGTGGCGGCTGGCTGCCCAGACACACATCCAGTTGGGACATCGCCTGCTCGGTCACCGCGCCCAGGCCGAAGCGGCGGCCTTGAGCGGCAATCTGGTTGCTGCCATCGAACAGATCACTCTCGGCCTCAAGGCAGGCGACGGCAGTTTCCACGAACTGTCGGCAGCGGAAGCACGCCGACGCGAATGGCAGGAAGTCGAAAAAACGCAGCGCAAGCACTGAGTGCGGCATGCCTGGTAGGAATTTACCCCGCGATATGGCTGTAAATATTCGCGCACAGCCTTGCAAGGAAAAAACTAATTCCACTATGCTTCGTCTCATCCATCATTGGATAGCGTTCCCCGCAAGGCACCCCGAGTGGAAAGCGCTTTCATCAAAGACGTCGACAATTAGGAGGATGACCATGCGAAAGTTGCGTCATGTAGCAGCAGCGGCCTGTGCGATCAGCACCATCGTGCTGTCGGGGAATGTGCTGGCACAGGCAGCAACCCCATCCGGAGCAACCGCCCCCAAAAAGGAAGTGACTGGCAAGGAACTGGCCTTCGACCGGAGAAAAGGCAACTGCCTGGCCTGCCATGGCATGCCGACGGTGCCAGACGCGGAATCGACCGGCCTGTATGGTCCACCGCTGATTGCGATGAGCGCGCGCTTCCCTGACAAGGCCAAGCTGCGCGCCCAGATCTGGGACGCGACCGCGATCAATCCATCAAGCGCCATGATTCCCTTCGGCAAGCATGGCGTCCTGTCGGAAGCCGAAATCGATAAAGTGACCGACTTCGTGTACGGTCTGTAATTACCCGTTGGATTGTTCAATCAGGAGATTTGCCCATGAACGCACTTCGTAGAAACGTATTGAAAAGCGCAGCAGGTGCAAGCGCCGTGGCTGTGGCCGTGGCTGCCGGCCTGCTGAAACCGACCCAGGCGATGGCCGCCTGGAACAAGACAGCTTTCGAAGCCAAGAATGTCGTCGACGCCATGAAAGGCATCGGTGCGACCAACCCGGCCGACAGCAAGGACATCATCATCAAGGCGCCGGACATCGCTGAAAATGGCGCGGTTGTCCCGGTTGAAGTGACCAGCCGCATCGCGGGCACCAGCAGCATCGCCATCCTGGCCGAAAAGAACGCCCAGCCGATGATTGGTGAATTCAATCTGTCCGGTGGCGCCGAAGGCTTCATCTCCACCCGCATCAAGATGGGCCAGACTTCGCTCGTCCGCGCGGTTGTCAGTGCAGGCGGCAAAACCTACACGGCAGCCAAGGAAGTGAAAGTCACCATCGGCGGCTGCGGCGGTTAAGCCAGCCCCCTGCGACATCACCCAATATTCATTTCAGGAAAGGAAGCCAAATGGCTCAACCCATGCGTATCCGTGCCACCATGGCAGGTGACGTCGCCGACGTCAAAGTGCTGATGAACCACCCGATGGAAACCGGTACCCGAAAGGATGCCAAAACAGGTCAACTGGTGCCCGCCCACTTCATTCAGGAAATCACGGCCACCGTCAACGGCGTTGCCGTACTGAATGCCAATATCGGCGGCGCCGTCTCCAAGAATCCCTACCTGGGGTTCAAGGTCAAAGGCGCCAAGGCCGGCGACAAGGTCGTCGTCAACTGGGCCGACAACAAGGGCGACAAGAACACCGAAGAAGCCACGATCAGCTAAAACCGGGCAACACGCGAGCGGGGCACAGGCCCCGCTCGCGCTTAATTCATCAGGTTTCTGGAGGACGGCATGAAACAACAAATCATCATGAAACTGCTGACGGTAATGGCCGGATTGGGCATTGCCCTGGGTGCGGTCACCACGCACGCTTCGCCCGAGAAGGATCGGCAGGAGTTCATCAAGCACTACACAGCCAAATTCCCCAACATCAAGGTAGAAGATTACGTCTATGGTGCACTGGCATTCGATGCCGACGGCAGGGCCCAATATGACGCCATCATGGAATTCCCGCCTTTCGATTCCGAGATCGAGAAAGGCCGCCAGATGTGGGAAACCCCATTCAAGAACGGCAAGACCTATGCCGACTGCCTCCCCAACGGCGGCAAACAGATCGCTGGCAACTACCCCATGTTCGACGAGGCCAAGGGTAAGGTCGTAACGCTGCATGACGCCATCAACCAGTGCCGCACCGCCAACGGCGAGGAAGCATTCAAGCTCAACGACATGAAGACCATGGGCCTGCTCACCGCCTACATGCGCACCCTGTCCGACGGCATGATGATGAATATCAAGGCCGAAACCCCCAGGGCCATGGCCGCGTACGAGGATGGCAAGAAAACCTTCTTCAGCCGCAAGGGCCAGCTCAATTTTGCCTGTGCCAGCTGCCATGTGCAGAACGCCGGCAGCCGTCTGCGCTCCGAACTGATCTCGCCAGCGGTCGGCCATGCCGTGCACTGGCCGGTGTTCCGCGGCGGTGACAATCTGGTGTCATTGCAGAACCGCTACTCCGGCTGTTTCAGCCAGGTTCGTGCCGTGTCGCCGGCAGTCGGAAGCGAAACCATGAACAACCTGGAATATTTCCACTCCGCGTTGTCCAACGGTCTGCCACTGAAAGCCTCGGTATTCCGCAAGTAAGCACAGCCATGGCATGAAAAAAGCCCGGTTTGCCGGGCTTTTTTCATTGAGTTTCACATGCAAAAAGAACAGGCCTGCATGAGCCGGAGCTACCATTTACCGATAACGTACCAAAATCAACAATACTGAAAACTTTCACGCACCATTACTATGTTTCGAGGAGTACCTCATGCACATGAACCGACGCGAGTTTCTGCAACTGCTGGCCGTCGCCGCCGCATCCGGCATGGCGCTGGACAGCAAATCCGCACTGGCAGGCAAGGCGCCCGCCACCTTCTACGATGTACCGCGCCACGGCAACGTGTCATTCCTGCACTTCACCGACTGCCACGCCCAACTGACGCCGGTGTGGTTCCGTGAACCCAATGTCAACCTGGGCGTCGGCGGTTCGTACGGCAAGGCGCCGCATCTGGTCGGCCAACACCTGTTGAAGCAGTTCGGCATCAAGCCCGGCAGTGCGGAGGCCCACGCCTTTACGTATCTCGACTTCACCGAGGCCGCCAAGGTCTACGGGAAAGTGGGTGGCTTCGCCCATCTGAAAACCCTGGTCGACAAGATGCGTGCACAACGTCCCGGCGCGCTGCTGCTGGACGGCGGCGACACCTGGCAGGGCTCGGCCACCTCGCTGTGGACCAATGCGCAGGACATGGTCGACGCCTGCATCGCCCTCGGCGTCAACGTCATGACCTCGCATTGGGAAGCGATGTTCGGCGCGGACCGCATGATGGAAATCATCAGCAACGACTTCAAGAAAGCCGGCATGGATTTTGTCGCGCAGAACGTCGTCACCAACGACTTCGGCGACCAGGTGTTCAAGCCCTACGTGATGAAGGAAATGAACGGAGTGAAAGTGGCCATCCTCGGCCAGGCCTTCCCCTACACTCCCATCGCCAACCCGCGCTACCATGTGCCGGACTGGAGCTACGGCATCCGCGACGACAGCATGCAGAAATGGGTCGACGAGGCGCGTGCCAAAGGTGCCGCGGCCGTCATCCTGCTGTCGCACAACGGCATGGACGTCGACCTCAAACTGGCCACCCGCGTCACCGGTATCGACGCCATCTTCGGCGGCCACACCCATGACGGCGTGCCGCAACCGGTCAAGGTCAAGAATGCCAAGGGCATCACCCTGGTCACCAACGCCGGCTCCAATGGCAAGTTCCTCGGCGTGATGGACTTCGACGTCCGTGGCGGCAAAGTCCAGAGCTACAAATATCGCCTGCTGCCGGTGTTCTCCAACCTATTGCCCGCCGACCCGGCGATGGATGCATACATCAAGAAAGTCCGCGCGCCGTATGAAGCAAAACTCAGCGAGAAACTTGCCGTCACCGATGATTTCCTCTATCGCCGCGGCAATTTCAACGGCACCTGGGATCAGCTGATTGTCGACGCGTTGATGGAAGTAAAAGGTGCGGATGCCGCTTTCTCGCCGGGCTTCCGCTGGGGTACCACGCTGCTGCCGGGTGAAGCCATCACCATGGAACGTCTGATGGACCAGACCGCGATCACCTATCCACAAACCACCCTGACCGAGATGACCGGCGAAACCATCAAGGCGATCATGGAAGACGTCGCCGACAACCTCTTCAACGCTGATCCGTATTACCAGCAGGGGGGCGACATGGTGCGCGTGGGCGGTATCGAATACACCATCAACCCGACCAAGAAAATCGGCCAGCGCATCGGCAACATGGTGCTGAATGGCAAGCAGGTCAATGCCGACAAGACCTACTTGGTCGCGGGCTGGGCGCCGGTGGGGGAAGGCGCGCAGGGTGAGCCGGTGTGGGACGTCGTCGCCAGCTATCTGCGCGACAAGAAGGTGATCAAAGGCCTCAAGCTCAATCAGCCCAAAATCGTCGGCGTCGGCAAGTCGAATCCGGGCATCGCCAATTACAAGGGTGGAGTGTCCTGAGCAGGGCACACACGATTACAAAAAAAAGGGGGCGCAAGCCCCTTTTTATTTGGCTCCCTGTCCTGCGCATCGTGCTTTGCCGCCATCACGCCGGGACCGCGATTGGGGATGTATTCGTCCCAATGCCTGTAAAAAGGCATGCTGCAAT